>JAYQUR010000082.1:0-11852 GCA_038148075.1 Alphaproteobacteria bacterium
GCAGCCCGCATTCGCGGCCCATCAGCTCGCCGAGCACGCCTTCCATCGACGCGCCACGCGCCAGCGTGTGGTGATGGCCGCGATAGGTGCAGAACGACCAGTCGCCCTTTTTCATGGCCGTCGCGAAGCCGGTCGCCACGGCCTCATGGCCGAGGGCGAGGTGCGACGTGCCCTTGATCAGGTTCTGCAGGAACAGGTCGTAGGCGCGCTGCTCGACATGGCGGATCTCGAGGAGCGAGCGCCACATTTCGAGCCGCGTCGCCTCGCCGATATCGTCGTTGGCGAGCTTGCCCTTGGCAGCGGGTTTGGCCGGCGATTTCGCCTTGCCGCGGCCCTTGGCGGCCGCTTTCGGTTTGGTTGCCACGTTTCTTCCCTGTCCTTTTTTCAAGGCGTCATTCCCGCGCAGGCGGGAATCTCCCAGGCGAACCTCGTTACTGTCGGAGGGAGATCCCCGCCTGCGCGGGGATGACGCCGCCGTTTTACGGCAGCGTCAATACTTGTTCGCGATCGGCAGGTCTTCGGCCGGATACAGGCTGATGATCTGCGGCCCGTCGGGCGTGACGACCATCTCCTCCTCGATGCGGGCGGCGGAGAAGCCGTCCTTGGCCGGGCAGTAGGTCTCGAGCGCGAAGACCATGCCGGTCTTGATCTCCTTCGGATCGTCCATCGAGCACAGGCGCGAGATGATCGGCCGCTCGTGGATGGCGACGCCGAGACCGTGGCCGAACTGGAGCGCGAAGGCCTCCATCTCGTCGGAGAAGCCGAACTCCTCCGCCTTGGGCCAGACGGACGCGATCTCGTCCGTCGACACGCCGGGGCGCACGAGGTCGATGGCGGCGTCGATCCATTCGCGGCACTGCTTGTACGCGTCCTCCTGCACCGGCGTCGCCTTGCCGACGTTGAAGGTGCGGTAGTAGCAGGTGCGGTAGCCGGAATAGCTGTGGAGCACGTCGAAGAACGCCTGGTCGCCGGGGCGCACCATGCGGTCGGTGAAGTTGTGCGGATGGGGCGAGCAGCGTTCGCCGGAAATCGCGTTGATCGCCTCGACGTCGTCGGAGCCCATCTCGTAGAGCATCTCGTTGGCCTTGGCGACGATGTCGTTCTCGCGCACGCCCGGCTTAAGCTCCTCGCCGATCATGTGATAGACGCCGTCGACCATGCCGGCCGCCTGGTTGAGCAGCACGATCTCGTCGATGTTCTTGATCTCGCGCGCGTCCAGCATGACCTGCTGGCCGTCGCGCACCTCGATGCCCTCGGCCTGCAGCGCCAGCATCATCGGCGGCTCGCAGATGTCGACGCCGAGCGGCTGGTCGGCGACGCCCGCATCGACCAGCATCTGCTTGATCTCCTTGGCGGCGCTTTCCATAAGCCCGGCGGCCGGCGGCACCGTGCCGCGGAGGCCGAGCATGCCGGCATGGCAGTGATCCTTGGGCAGCCACGGCGCGTGCAGGCGGTGATGCGCGGCGGCCGAGCCGAAGTCCCACAGATGCGGTTCCTCGTCGCCGATCAGCATGGCGTAGCGCGCCACCTTGTCGCGCGACCACTCGCCGATCACCGTCGAGGTGATGTAGCGGATATTGTTGTTGTCGAAGCACAGCAGCGCACCGAGATCGGAATTGGCCAGCGCCTCGCGCGCCCGGCCGAGGCGATAGCGGTGCAGCCGCCGGAAATCGACCCGCTCCTCGAAATCGACCCCCGAATGGCCCGGCGCCGGGATGGCGCGGCCCCAGTTGTAGTTGGGGTTGAGATCGTCGCCCGCCTCGAAAGCGGTATTGGCGGCGTCGGACAGATCCTGCGGCATGGTGCGTCTCCCTCGTCTTTTCAGGCGCCCGTCTTCTAAGTGCTGGGCGAGCGCGGCGGCATCCGGAGCCGTTCCGCCCCGGAACGCCCCGTTTTGCCTATGTTCGCATGCGGGAATTTACATATCAGGAAGAATCTGTGCAATCGTTTGCACAGGCAAAATTTCGCCGATTAGGACGGTCGCTCCCGCTTCAGATCCAGCAGCGGCGTGCCGTCGAGACAGTCGAGCCCGGTCACCACCAGTTCCCCGTCGCGCACTTCGTCGACGGTGACGACCGACGCCGCGATCGGGTTGGGGCGCGGCGGGGTGCGGAGAGAGAAGACGCCGACCGGCTTGTCGCGCACGCCCTCGCGGACCGGGAGCTGGACCATGTCGCGCCGCGCCTGGTGAAGCCAGTAGAGGACGAGGACCTTGCCGCCCGCCTCGATGCCGTCGAGGCCCGGCGCGTATTCCGGCGCGAGGCGGATCGTGCAGGGCAGCCATTCCTTCTTGTTGTGCCGGTTGGGGCAGTCCTCCATCCGCTTGTAGGGCGTCTCGATCGTGCCGATGACGGTGCAGGCGACATGGTCGCCCGCCTGGGGCGCGTCGTCGCCGGTGTAGATGGTGTAGGGCTGGTCGGCCATGCGGGTCTCCTGTGTACGCGTTCTTCGTATTTTCGGGTGCTACGCACGAGAGGTCCAGTACACCACGGTGTCACCCTCGGCCTTGAGCCGAGGGTCCATGGGAAACGCGAAACGGCCGGACAGAGGGATCCTCGGGTCAAGCCCGAGGATGACAACCATCGGAAATATCTCCCTACCCGAACTCCGGCACCCGCCGGTGCTGCGTCGCCTGCTCGTAGGCGTAGGCATAGCGCAGCATGTCGGCGTCGGAGTAAGGCCGGCCGAGGAAGGTGATGCCGGCCGGCAGGTTTGCGGTCGTGAAGCCCGCCGGCACGACGACGGACGGCACGTAGGTCAGGAACGTGTTGATCGCGGGCGCGCCCTTCTGGGTGACGTAGGGCGGGTTCACACCGTCCTTTATCAGCGTCGGCTCGTGCTCGACCGCCTTGTGGACGATGGCGTCCAGCCGGTTGTCGGCCATGACCTTCATCAGCTGCGTCATCAGCTCGTCGCGCGCCACCAGATAGTCGTAGCGCTGCCCGGCGGTCGTCTCGGGCTCCCAGCGGTTCTTCACGCCGACGGTGACCTGCTGGTAGAGCGGCGACGCCATCGCCTCGGCCCGCGACTTGAACGGCGGGTTGGCGCTTCCCGCGAAATAGTGCTCGAACGTCGCGTCGCGCTCGTCGGGCGCGGCGGCCCGCTTCGCCAGCAGCGCGCGCAGGTCGGGGATGACGATCGGATCGACGATTTCCGCCCCCGCCGCCGCCAGCTCGCCCAGCGCGCGGTCGAAGGCGGCGGTGATCCGCGCGAAATCCTCGAGGTCGGGTTCCGACGTCCAGCCCACCGTCTCGCGCAGGACGCCGAGGCGCACGCCGCGGAGCGCGTCCGTCGCCGCGCCGTCGGCAAGCGCCGCGGCGTAGCTGTCCGCCGCCATCCCCGCGCCGGCGCCGCGCGCGGTCACGGGATCCTCGGGGTCGTAGCCGACCATGCAGTCGAGCAGCTTCGCCGCGTCCGTCACCGTCCGCGCCATCGGGCCGAGCGAGCCGAACACGGACGGCCAGCCGTCATAGACGCCGCCGCGGCTGACCAGCCCGCCGGACGGGCGCATGCCGACGATGCCGTTCCAGATCGACGGCCGGCGAATCGAGGCGAGCCCTTCCTGGCCGACGCCGGCCGCGCACAGGTTGGCCGACACCGCCGTGCCGCTGCCGCCCGACGAGCCGCCCGCCGTGCGCTCGAGGTCGTAGACGCAGCGCGTCGAGCCGAACAGCGAGCCGTGCGTATCGCCCGCGCCGCACTCGCCGAGCGTCGTCTTGGCGATGAAGATCGCGCCCGCCGCCTTCATCTGCGCGGCAACGAAGCAGTCGCGGCCCGGCATGTGATCCTTGAACAGGACCGAGCCCATCGTCGTCGGCATCTCGGCGACATCGCCCTGGTCCTTCATGACCAGCGGGATGCCGTGCAGCGGCCCGACCGGACCCGACTGCGCATAGGCCGCATCGAGCGCATCGGCCTGCGCCAGCGCCTCGGGGTTGGTGGAGATGACCGAATTCAGGTTGGGGCCTCCCCGGTCGAGCGTCTCGATGCGGTCGAGATAGATCTCGACCAGCCGGCGGCAGGTCAGCGTGCCGGCGGCGTAGGCGGCGTGAATATCGGCGATGGTGGCGTCGATGGGATCGAAGTCGGTCATGGAGGCCCTGCGGCATAATTCGGAAACGAGCCGACATGATGGCAAACCCGCTGCCTGCGGGAAAGAGCCCGGCATGAGCGGCGAGTCGGTGGCGAGGCGCTACAATCCCGGCCGATGGCCAACTTCGTCTACATCCTCGGCAGCCGTGCGGCGGACGGACGCTGGCGCACCTACGTGGGCTGGACGACGGACCTGGACAAGCGCCTTGCCGCGCACAATGCGGGCACCGGCGCGCGATCGACGCGCGGTCGCGTCTGGGAACTGCTCTATGCCGAACGGTATCCCACACGCATGGACGCGATGAGCCGCGAATGGCATCTCAAGCGCGACCGGAAATTCCGCCGCGCGCTGGTCGAGGAAAGATAGAGCGGGTCAGCGCCGGCGGCGGCGCGCGATCGCAAAGGCTGCCAGCCCCAGGACGCCCGCGGCCGCTGGCGCCGGGATCGAGGCGACCGTGTCTTCGAGCACGATATTGTCGAGGATGATGCCGAGCTGATCGGACGCGCCGGGCTGGAAGAACTGGATCTGCGCGCCGGCCGGCCCGACATTGACGGTCCGCGTGATCGTCTCGAACGGGTCCGCCGGATTTCGCGTGAAGGTCTCGTCCAGATCGCCGAACACGACCTGGAGCGTGTCGGCCGTGCCGCCGCGCTGGTTGCCGGACAGATCGAAACTGAGCTGGTAGGTGCCCACGGCGAAGATCGCGAAGGTCGTGATGGTCCCGGTGCCGCCGGTCGTGCCGTCCATGTCGAGGCACTTGCCGGAACCGCCGGCGCAACCGATTGCGAAGCCGCCGTGCGCGATCAGGTCGATGGTGCCGCCGATCGCCCAGTTGGCGAGCGGCGTGTAGTCGAGAACGGGAACGCCGGGCGTCCCTTCGCCATCGAAGGTCTCCTGGAAGATGATGGCGGCCGACGCAGGTGCCGCCGCAAGTCCGATAAAGATGATCAGTGCCGGAACGAAAGCGAAAAGCCTGAACGCGGACGTCACCAAGCTACCCCTGCCAGTGAAGATAGCACTATTCTATCGCCGCAAGACGTTCACGTCACCGCTCGAACCACCATCAGCACGCCGAGCGCAAGCAGCGCGCACAGCACCCAGCGGCGAAAAACCGCGAGCGACAGCCGGTCGCGGATCGCGGCGCCGGCCGTCATGCCGCAAAAGGCCGCGAGCGTGCCGGCGATGCCGGGGACGGCCGATTCCAGCGTCAGGGCGCCCTTGCTGCCGAGGCCGAGCGCGAGCCCCGCCGCCGCGACCAGCGCCGTCAGGCCGAGCGACTGTATCAGCGCATCCTTTTCCATTTTCTCGTCGCCCGCGCGCGTCGGGTCTGCGGGATCGTCCTCGCGTCCGGGCCGGCCGCTGCTCCAGCGCATCGATTGCAGGTACGGCACGGACGGAATGACGAAGATCGCGGTGGCGCCGGTAATCAATCCGGTCAGAAGCCCGATAACGGGATTGAGGACGGGCTCGGCGCGCACCGGCACGTTGAAGCGCAGCCCCGACAGGCCGAGCGCCGCGTAGGCGATGAGCATGCCGCCGAGCAGCGCGGCGGCGAGAGCCGTGTCGGCCTCCGCGATCAGCGCGGCGGCGGCGAGCGTGCCGACGATCAGCGCCAGCATCAGTGTCCAGATGCGGCGCATCAGCAGGCGGAAGGCGGTTCCGACGAAGCTCTGCCAGACGTTGGTGAGGATGACGGGAAGAATGAGGATCGCAGCCGCCTGTTCGACGGGAAGCCACAAGCCCATCAGCCCCATGCCGACCGTCGGCAGCCCCATGCCGATGCCGCCCTTCACGATGCCGGCCGCAAGAAACGCGCCTGCGATCGCGGCGATCTCCCAGAGGGCGTAGTCGATCGTTTCTCTCCCCGTTTTCCCGTGCCGAGATTATGCACGGAATCGTCCGTCCTCGCGCAAATTGATCGAACGCAAGGCCCGGTCCGGCCGCTTGGGGCAGACTCGCGACCGTACGCGAGACGAATGGGAAAGGAATGTCATCATGTCCGACGACCTGAAACGCGCCGTGGAAGCCGAGAAAAGCAAGAAGAAGGCAAAAGCCAAGGCCAAGGCGGAGTTCGAAAAGCCGCGCGGCGGCAACGACGAGATGCTGAAGCACGGCATCGAGGAAGCGAAGGCCGAGCTCAAGCACGGCAAGCAGGTGCGGGAAGCGATGAAGGACAAGTAGACCGTCGCCCCGCGAGACCGGATACGGGAGGTCATAGCGAGATGTGGAAAAGACTGATGCGCCACTTCAGGGGCCGGCCGAAAGATCGCCGGTTCCAGATGGGCGATCCGGTCATGACGCGTCAGCCGAAACTTCATGTCGAGAAGGACCGGATGGATCTGAAGGCGCGCAACCGGGAAGAACAGGCCCACGAACACCACCCGCCGGCGCCCCCGACGCGGGAGGACGGACGGAACGACGGCGGCTGACGCGAAGGCGATAGCATCCCGGGCCGGCGCCCGGCGCTTTAGCGCCGGGCGGACCGGTGCGCCGGGCGCACCGCAACTCCGAAATAGCCGCCTGACCGATACATTTCGCTAGGCGGAACGGCCAAACGGGCGCAAATTTCCGGGTGATCGGGACTGGCCGTCGGCCGGAGGATCCCGCGGCCCTTTGGGACATTCGAAAATCGTGGTGCTGCTGGTCGAGCCATGCGTCCGGGCGGGCGTGCTGACGGCTGCGGAATGCGCCGCGCTAACCGACGCGCTCGACGCTGCGCCGGAACTCGCGCCGGCGCGGCTCGCGGGCGGCGTCGACAGCGAAATTCGCGTTTGTCGTGCGCTGTGGCTCGACGACGTCGCGGAAACCGACTGGCTTTTCCGGCGTCTCGCCGAACTTGTCGCCGAGGTGAACCGCACCGTATACGGCTTCCGGCTCGAGGATTTCCGCGAGGGAATCCAGGTTCTCAGGTACGACGCCCCGATCCGCGGCCATGCGGCGGGACACTACGACGCCCATATCGATATCGGCGGAACCGGCCTGACGGCGAGCCGCAAGCTCTCGGTCTCGATCCAGCTGTCGCCGCCCGACGCCTACGACGGCGGCGAGCTCGCGATCGACGTCGACGGCAAGTGGTGGCACGCGCCGAAGGATCCGGGAACCGCGATCCTGTTCCCGAGCTTCGTCCGCCACCGTGTCGGCAAAATCACCCGCGGCAGCCGCTACGCCTCGGTCGCGTGGATTCACGGACCGGCGTTCAGCTAGCCCCCGCGTGTCGCATATTCCTTCTCGCCATATAACTGCGCTATCATCCCTCCACGGGCATACGCCACCGCACGGCAGCGCACCAAGAGCATGACAAACGCCGGCAGCGGCAGCGTCCGGGAGGAAAACCCTAGGGAAGGAAAGAGGATCCCATGCGCAAGCATCTCATTTTAGCCGCCGCAGCTGCCGCGGTGGCTTTCGCCGCCCCTGCCGCCAAGGCGGACGCGGTCGCCGATTTCTACAAGAACAAGCAACTCCGCATCCTGATCGGATACGGTGCCGGCGGGGGCTATGACACCGTCACCCGCCTCGTCGCCAAGCATCTGTCGAAGCACATTCCGGGCAACCCCACGATCGTGCCGCAGAACATGCCGGGCGCAGGCTCGATGAAGGTCGCGAACTACCTGTTCAACGCCGCCCCGAAGGACGGCACGACGCTCGGCGTCTTCGCCGCGTCGACCGCGCTCGAGCCGCTGTTCGGCAACGACAAGGCAAAGTACGATCCGCGCAAGTTCGCATGGGTCGGCTCGATGCACCAGGATACCGCCAGCCTCGGCATCTGGAACGGCGGCGGCCAGAACATCAAGACGCTCGACGACATCCTCGAGATGAAGAAGAAGGGCACGCTGAAGGAGATCATCTTCGGCTCGACGTCGCCTGCAGCAATCACCAGCCAGCACCCGCTGGTGATCAAGAATTATTTCGACCTGCCGATCAAGATCATCTACGGCTACAAGGGCACCAAGGGCGTCAGCCTCGCGATGCAGCGGGGCGAAGTCGTCGCGATGGGCGGCATGTTCGAATCCTCGGTGAAGGGCGCGTTCCGCAATCACGTGGAAGCCGGCAACCTGAAGGTCTTCGTCCAGCTCGGCCCCGACAAGGCTGTCCCCTACTTCAAGGATGCAACGCGTCTCTACGACCGGCTCAAGTCGCCGGAAGACCGGCAGGTCATGGACGTGATCTTCCGCCAGACGCAGCTCGCCCGCCCGCTCGCGGCGCCGCCCGGGACGCCCGCCGATCGCGTCGCCGCATTGCGCAAGGCGATGCTTGCAACGATCGCGGATCCCGAACTCCTGGCCGACGCCAAGAAGTCGAAGATCGAATTCGCGCCCCTGTCTGGCGACGAAGCGCAGGCGCTGCTCGAGAAGTTCTACGCCACCCCGCCGGAGCTGATCAAAAAGGCGATGGCGCTGATCGGGCGTAAATAGCTCTGTTCCCACCGTCCCGGCGAATGCCGGGACGGCGGGCAATATCCGCGTATGCGGCCCAGCCCTAAACGGTTGTTAACCTTAAACGAATTTAAGGCAAAACGGTTGGCGGCCGGCCGGAATCACGGTACTCCGCGTTCAGTAGTAATGTGTATGGGCCCGATGGGCCCGGGGGATAAAAATGGGCAAGCACCGCTTCGTGCGAGGCGCGGGGGCCGCTCTGGCCGTCGCATTGGGTAAGGCAACCATCTTCGGCAACACCCGTGACGCCAACGCGTTCGCATATATTTTTGCGGGCGAGGCCAACGGAATCGACATCGTCACGCATGCGAAGGGTTACACCGGCGCCGGCGGCGCACTGACGATTTCGGTCGGTATCGACCCGACCAGCGCCTTTGCGGCGCAGATGGTCATTCCGACGCAGAACGCCGTGAACACGTGGAACGGCAAGCTGCCGACGACGGGCAACGTCAATGCATCTGGTATTGGCGCCGGCCAGTTCGATTACGAATCCACCGTTCTCCACGAACTCGGCCACGCGCTCGGCCTGTCGCACGTCAACGCAGCGTCGGAGTCCGGCCTGGGCGGGGCGAACCAGAACTATACGAAGGCGACCGACGGCGCGAACAACGTTTTCGACATCAATCCCGGCGGCGACGGCATCATCGGCTCGCGGGACGACATCCGCGGCGACGACGTGAACCTCAACTATTTCCGTTACGGCTCGGGCACCGCGACAGACAACAACAATCCGTTCGCGACGCTGCCGCTGGTCGTCGATTCGACCACCTACAGCCGCGACCTCGCAAACCTTCCTGTGGGCGACACGTTCTCCGCGAACGGCGATCGCGCGGTCGCCGCAGCGCTGGGCTTCGTGGATACGGAATCGGTCATGCAGCAGGGAACGTTCGCCGGCGAAACCCAGCGCTCGCTGACGTCGGACGACGTGGCCGGCCTGCTCTATGCCCAGGCGGGCCTGGACGAAATCGCCGGCACCGCCGACGATTACATCGTCACGCTGGATTTCCTAGGTCTGACGAGCGGCGCCGACATCGTCATCGATTTCGACAACGCCCAGACGGGATTTGCCGTCACGCAGTCGTCGGGCGCCTTCCTGTCCGGCGACCATGTGGTGGTTACGTCGTCGTCTATATTCTTCAACAGCTCGTCGAACTGGTTCTTCAACACCGTGGCGAACGATGTCGAGATAGACGCCCCCGGCGGCCTTGCGCTTCTGACGGCCGGCCTGGCCCTCATCGGCTACCGGCGGCGGGCTCGCGCCGCCGCCTGAGCCGGGACTTCTTTCCGATCAGTCCTTGTCGTGGGCCATGACGGCCCGCGTCATCTTGCGCGTCTCGATCATCGGCGCGGTTTCCGCGCGATAGGCGATCATGTAGGGCGTCTGCATGTGATGCTCGACAGCCGCATCGTCGTCGTAGACCTCATAGAGCCGGACGATGTTCGGGTTCTCCTCCTCCGTAGAGACGTCGAAGCGCTGGCAGGCGGGTTCGTTAGCCATCACGTTCGCGCGGTGCTGGCGGGCTCGCTCGAGATAGGCATCCCGTTTCTCCGGGTGCAGATGCAGTTCGACGTGAAGGACGACGGCGGTCATGGAAATCTCCCTGTTTGCGGTTGCCGGCGAGAATGCCACGCGGGGACATTCGACGGAACCGTCTGCGTATTTCGTGCATATATAGGGGAAACCGGACACAGCCCCGAGGATCCGACATAAAACGCACCCTTCGCCATTTCTCCGCCGCAGCGGTCCTGATCGTATTCGCAGGCACGACGGCCTGCGCTTCGCCCGACGGCGGCACCTTTCCCACCCGGAATGGAAATATCGCCGTCAGCGCGTTTGCAACAGGGCTCGACCGTCCCTGGGGGCTCGATTTTCTGCCCGACGGCCGCATCATCGTGACCGAGAAACCGGGTCGCCTCCGACTCGTCTCGAGGGATGGCCAGATCTCCGGGCCGATCGACGGCGTGCCGGCGGTGGATCCGCGCGGTCAGGGCGGACTGCTGGATGTCACGCTTCATCTGGGATTCTCGAACAACCGGCTCGTCTATCTTTCCTATGCCGAACCGGGGCCGGGCGGCGTCAACTCGACCGCGGTAGCGCGCGGCAGGCTGAGCGACGACGGCACGTCGCTCGAGGCCGTTGAAACGATCTTCAGCCAGAAGCCGAAGGTGGACAGTATCCGGCACTACGGCTCTCGGGTGGTTTTCGCACCCGACGGGCTGATGTTCGTGACGACGGGCGAGCGGTCCGACCGGGAATTCCGGGGCCAGTCGCAGGACCTGAACTCCCACCTCGGCAAGGTCGTCCGGCTGACCGACGCCGGCCGCGTTCCTTCGGACAATCCGTTCGTCGGACGGGCCGGCACCCTTCCCGAGATCTGGTCCTATGGCCACCGGAATATACAGGGTGCGGCCATTCATCCCGTCACGGGCCGCCTGTGGACGATCGAGCACGGCCCGCAAGGCGGGGATGAGATCAATATTCCCGCGCCGGGCGCAAACCACGGCTGGCCGCTGGTATCGCACGGGGTCGAGTACGGCGGTGCGCCGGTTGGGACCGGGAAGAAAAGCGCGCCCGGCATCGCGGATCCGGTCGCGACCTGGACGCCGGTGATCGCGCCCGGGGGGATGACGTTCTACACCGCCGATCTGTTTCCCGCCTGGAAGGGCAATCTTTTCGTCTCCGGGCTGAGGTCTCGCGCGCTCGTCCGCCTCGAACTCGACGGCGAGCGCATCGCCCGGGAGGAACGACTGCTCACGGAGGTGGGGGATCGGATCCGTGACGTCGCCGTCGGACCGGACGGGGCCATTTACGTCGCTACCGACGCCGCGAACGGCAGGATTCTTCGGATTGTACCGGCAAAGTAGCCCATCCCTGCATTAACGGGATTTTAGCCTTCTTTTAGCGATCATAGGGGGTCCCGCAGGTCCGGGCCAATCGCGAAAGAAACCTTATGCAAGCGGCCGAACTCTCGTCGATCGTCAAGGATCACCTGCTCTACGTCAATCATCGCGGCGGAAGACTGGCGGATCTGTCTAAGACCGATCTCAGCGGAAACAACTTCGCGGGCCTAAATCTCAGCGAGCTTCGCGCCCCGGCCGCCAATTTCGATCGCTGTATCCTAACGAAGGTAAACTTCACTGAGGCCGACCTTTTCGACTGCACGTTCACCGCGGCGGATTGCCGACATGTGAACTTCCTGCGCGCGGACCTGCGCGGCGCCAAGTTCCATCAGGCGAAGCTCGCCGGCGCGAATTTCGACGACGCCGATCTTCGCGGCGGTACGTTCGTCCGGAAGCACGATACGTCCAGCCGAGCGGATCTGTCC
>JAYQUR010000083.1:0-11807 GCA_038148075.1 Alphaproteobacteria bacterium
CGTCAGAAGCAAGTTCCGATACGATATCAATCGAACGTGGCGGGGCGGCAGCGACATCTATCTCGCGACCGACGATACGTATTTGCGCCGGTATGGATTCGGATCCGAAGACACGCTCGAAAACAGACTGTTTGCCGAGGGGTTCCGGGGCCGGAATTACGCGTCCGCGAACGCATATTACTTTCAGGGGCAGCGGACCGACGACGCCCCGGGCGAAACGCCCCTCGTATTGCCGATGCTCGACTACAACATGGTTACGGATCCCGGCCCATTCGGAAGTCAGTGGAAGATCGACGCGAATTTCCTGACTCTCGCCAGAACGGTTTCCACGAGCAGCATGCGCGGCTCCCTCAAGCCGCGTTGGGAGTTGCCCTACACCAGCGAAGGCGGGCACATATACCGGCTATTCGCAACAGTCCAGGCGGATGCCTACATGGTAAACGACGTGGTCGAGCCAGATTCGGCATCGAACACGCTATCCGGATTCACCGGCCGCATCTTTCCTCAGGCAGGATTGGACTGGCGCCTGCCGATGTCGCGATCGTCCGGCCGGATCACTCAGGTTGTTGAACCGATCGTCAGCATGGTCGTCGCACCGAGCAGCCAAAATTTCGAGAAGATACCCAACGACGACAGCCTGAGCGTCGATTTCAATGAGAACAACCTGATGTCGGCGAACCGCTTCCCCGGACTCGACCGGGTCGAAGGCGGCACTCGCATCAGTTATGGCATCAATACCGGCGTCTTCGGACTGACCGGCGGCGCAACGACGTTCTTCGTCGGCCAGAGCTACCGTTTAAGCGATCGGTCGGATTTCGGTCAGGGCACCGGTCTGGAGGATCATCTTTCGGACATCGTCGGCAGGCTGACGGTAACGCCATTGAGGTATGTCGAGGCGAATTTACGCTTCCGTCTCGACAAGGACGACTTTTCGGTGAACCGAAACGAGCTGAACGCGGTCTTCGGGGTCCCGGCCTTTCAGCTCGGCGTCGATTACCTCAGGGTCGCGCAACAGGCGATCGACGACGTTACCGACGAAGACGACAAATTCGACGATCGCGAGGAGATCACACTGCGGCTGACGTCGCAGGTCACCGATCGCTGGCGAATGGGTATCAGCACGCAGCGCAACCTCGAAAGCGGCGGCGGTTCATTGCGGCACGGAGCGTTCATGCGCTACGAGGACGATTGTTTCGCCTTCCAGATGGACTACGCCCGCACCTTTACCCGCGACCGCGACATCGCGCCGTCCGATACGATCCTGTTCCGGTTCGTGCTCAAGACTCTCGGCGAGTTCCAGACGTCCGCGAGCGCCCTTTACTAGGCATATTTGATGCCGACGTGGCTGCGCTATACACTTTCCCTGCGAATCGACGTAATACTTCCGCGATGCGAAACCGACGCTCCATACGCAATCTGTTCCCGGCACTGACGCTGCTGGCGACCCTCGCGCTACCGGCGGCGTCCGGAGCGCAGGACGTGCAGCGCATCGCCGCGATCGTCAACGACGAAGTGATTTCGGCCTACGATCTCGAGAGCCGGATGCGACTCGTTCTGTTCTCCACCCGGCTGCCCAACACGCCGGACGTGCGACGCAGAATATTCCAGCAGGTTCTCCGCTCGCTCATCGACGAGAAACTGCAGCTGCAGGAGGCGCGTCGCCGCAATATTTCCGTCAGCCGCCGCGACCTGACCCGCGCGACGGAATCTCTCGAGAAACAGAACGGCATTCCGCGCGGCAAGATGGACGAGTTTCTCGACCGGAACGGCGTGCCGAAGGACGCGATGGACGCCCAGATGAGAGCGACCATCGCCTGGAGCAAACTTCTGGGCCGGCGGATCCGACCGAGAATTACGATCGGCGAAGACGAGATCGACGAAGTGCTCGACCGCATCAAGACCCGACAGGGGCAGACCGAGTACAGGGTCGCCGAAATCGCGCTCTCCGTCGACAGCCCGGACGAGGAGGAGCGCGTCCGCAGAACGGCCGAACGCATTGCCGATCAGATTCGGCAGGGCGCCGATTTCGCGGCGATCGCACGGCAGTTTTCCGAAAGTCCCACTGCCGCCGTCGGCGGCGATCTTGGATGGATTCACGAAGCCGAACTCGATCCGACGCTGAACAAGACCGTCCCCGCTCTCCGGCGCGGCGAAATGAGCCCGCCGATCAAAACCGTGTCCGGATACCGGATCGTCACGCTGCTGGATTCCCGCAAGATCGCGGTTGACCGGTCGACGCCCGAAACGGTGGACCTGCGCCAGATATTTCTACCCGTATCCGAAGGATCGGACGGCGAAGCGGTCTCATCGCAGATCGACCTCGCGCGGACCCTGGGAGAAACGGCTCAGAGTTGCGGCGATTTCGAGGGGCTAGCGAAGGAAGTCGGGTCGCCGAGGCCGCCATCGCTCGGAAAGTTTGAGGTCGCCAACCTCGCCCCGTCCATCCGCGGCGTCGTCCGCGATGTACCGGCCGGCAAGGTCAGCGCACCGGTTCGGATGCCGGACGGCGTTCTCGTCCTCATGGTCTGCGATCGGGCCGGCGGCGGCGGCACGATAAAACTGCCGCCGCGCGAGGAGATAGCCGATCAGCTTCTCCGAAACCGTTTGTCGCTCATGGCAAGGCGTTATCTCCGCGATCTCCGATTGTCGGCGGTCATCGACATTCGGATATGAACCGGTGACGCACGTCCTTCCCGTCGCCGTCACAATGGGGGATCCTGCAGGGATCGGCGGCGAGACGGCTCTGATGGCATGGCGCGATTTCCGAAAGGACCTGCCGCCGTTTTTCCTGTTCGACGACCCAAAGCGGCTCGCACGACTGAGTGAACGGACGGGCATCGATTGCCCGATCGCGACCATCGATACCCCCGCGGACGCCGTCGCGGCCTGCGGGGCGGAACTTCCCGTCGTACCGCTGTCCCGCCCCGTTGCCTCGCTCCCGGGTGACGACAGCACCCCGGACGGCGCCATGGTCATCGAAGCGATCGATCGCGCCATCGATGCATCGCTCGCCGGAGAGGCCGCGGGCATGGCAACCTGCCCGATCCAGAAAAGCCGCCTCTATGCAGCGGGATTCACGGCGCCGGGCCATACCGAATATCTGGGCGAGCGCGCAGGCCTCGCGGCGCCGCCCGTGATGCTGCTGGCCGGCCCCCATCTCAAAGTCGTTCCGGTCACGATCCACCTGTCGATCCGCGACGCCGTAGAGGCGCTGACGGAGGCGGAAATCGTCCGCACGCTGGAGATCACGAACGCCTCCCTCAAGTACGATTTCGGCATCCCCGCGCCACGCATTGCGGTCTCCGGCCTCAATCCACACGCGGGCGAAGCGGGTCACATGGGCCGGGAGGAGATCGACATCATCGCACCGGCCATCGAGAAGGTCCGCGCGCGGGGCGCGAACATCGTCGGGCCGCTGGCGGGCGACACGATGTTTCACGCCGCGGCCCGGAAAACATACGACGTGGCCGTCTGCATGTATCACGACCAGGCGCTGATCCCGATGAAGACGCTGGATTTCGACAACGGGGTGAATGTCTCCGTCGGCCTGCCATTCGTCCGCACCTCGCCCGACCACGGTACGGCCTACGACATCGCCGGTACCGCGACTGCGAACCCGACGAGCCTTGTGTCGGCGATCCGGATGGCGGCCGATATCTACCGGTGCCGGATGCAGGCCGACGCGTCCGCCGCCCTTGCCTGATCTCGCCACGCTTCCGCCCTTGCGCGAGGTGATCGCCGCGCACGGCCTGTCGGCCCGGAAGTCGCTCGGCCAGAACTTTCTCCTCGATCTGAACGTGACCCGCCGGATCGCGCGCGAAGCGCGGCCGTTCGAGGGATCCACCGTGCTGGAAATCGGGCCGGGTCCCGGCGGCCTCACGCGGACGCTGCTGGAAGAAGGGGCGGAACGCGTCGTGGCGATCGAACGGGACGAACGCTGCCTCGGCGCCCTCGCCGACGTCGCCGTCGCCGCCGGAGGGAGACTGACGGTGCGGGAAGGCGATGCGTTGAAGCTCGATCTCGACGCTCTCGCGGCAGAATTCGGGCGGCTAAAGGTCGTCGCCAACCTTCCCTACAACATTGCGACGCCGCTGCTGATCCGCTGGCTCGCGCGCGTCGAGCTGTTCGACGGGTTCACGCTGATGTTTCAGAAAGAGGTTGCCGACCGCTTGGCGGCCCAGCCGGGGACCAAGACCTACGGGCGACTGTCGATCGCCGCGCAGTGGCGGTGCGAGGTCAAAACGCTCCTGACGCTCCCGCCACGAGCGTTCGTGCCGCCGCCCAAAGTCGCCTCCGCAGTCGTGGGCCTTGCGCCGCGACCTTCTCCGGTCGCCCCGGCCGACCCTGCTATTCTGGAAGAGGTGGTGGCCGCCGCGTTCGGACAGCGCCGCAAGATGCTGCGAGCCTCTCTGCGCGGACTGGGCATCGATATAGAGGCATGCGGCATCGCCCCCGAAGCGCGGGCGGAGACGCTGACGATCGAGGAATTCTGCAGGCTGGCGGAGAACCTGCGGAAGAAACGGTTCAACGCCCCTCGCGGAGACGTTTGACGAAATCGGTCAGGCCGATCTGGCGCTCGCGCTTGCTGCGTTCGGCCGAAAGGATCGCCTGCACGCGGCGAACGCTTTCCTCGATTTCGTAGTTGATGATGATGTAGTCGTACTCGGGCCAGTGGCTGATTTCGTCCGGCGCCTTTGCCATTCTCGCCGCGACGACCTCTTCCGAATCCTGCGCCCGGGATCGCAGACGCCGCGCCAGTTCCTCTGTCGACGGCGGCAGGATGAAGACGCTGGCGAGATCGTCGCGCGCCGACTGCTTCAACTGCTGTTCGCCCTGCCAGTCGATATCGAACAGGACGTCGCGGCCCGAGGACAACGTCTCTTCGACAGGCCCTCTGGGCGTACCGTAATAGTGATCGAAAACCTTCGCGTGCTCGAGAAGCTCACGCCTGTTGAGCATCAGGCTGAACTCGGTGGGATCGATGAAATAGTAATCGACTCCGTCGACCTCTCCCGGACGCATCGGGCGGGTCGTCACGGAAACCGACAAGGACAGGTTTTCCTCTCGTTCGAGGAGCATCCGCGAAATCGTCGTCTTGCCGGCGCCCGACGGCGACGACAGCACCAGCATCAGCCCCCGGCGCTCGACCTCTTCGTCAACCATTCACAGGCCCCTATTCGACATTCTGTATCTGCTCCCGAAAGCGCTCGATCGACGCCTTGAGGTCGAGGCCGATCCGCGTCAGCTCCAGATCGGAGGATTTGGAGCAGAGCGTATTTGCCTCCCGGTTCAGTTCCTGACACAGGAAATCGAGCCGCCGGCCCACCGCTCCGCCCTCTTCGATCAGCTCGCGGGCGGAGGCGACGTGGGCGGCGAGGCGGTCGAGTTCTTCCCGCACGTCGCCGCGCGCGACGATCAGGGCGATTTCCTGCGCGAGCCGCTCCTCCGAGATCGTCGCTTCGTCTCCGAGCAGTTCGGCTACCTGCTCCCTGAGCCGTTCCGACCGCTTTTCGGGCTGCATCGACGCAAGCCCCGCGGCATCGGCGGTCAGGACATCGATCCGGTCGAGGTGATCGGTAACGATCGCCTCCAGACGGGCGCCCTCCTCGTCCCGCGCCTTGCCGAGCGCGTCGAGCAACCGTTCGAAATCGCCGTAGATCGCATTCTGCCGACGCTCCGCAGCGTCCTCGTCGTCGCCTTCCCCCTCGGAAACCTCGATAACCCCGCGCACGGAAAGCAGCGTTTCGATGTCCGGCGCGGCGTCTCCGCGGTACTCGCGAACCAGCTGCAGGACGCTGTCGAGAACATCGCGATTAATGTCTATACGAGGCGGCAGATCGGGGCGCTGCAAGGTCAGATTCACCGACAGATTGCCGCGCGAGAATTTTCTGCCTGCAGCACCGCGCGCCGCCGCTTCCAGACCGTCCAGCCCGGGCGGCAGCCTGAAGCGCAGGTCGAGCCCGCGCGCGTTGACGCTCTTGACCTCCCAGGCCCAGCTATAGCCGTCGGCCGCTCCGTCGAGCCGGGCAAAGCCGGTCATGCTGGAAATAGACACTACGGCCTCTCGCTGTCGATGGTCAGAATTTCGGGGCATTGACGGACGAAGGACATCCTGACCCGGTCTCCGTTGCAGATTGCTGGCGGCGACGGATCGGCGCCGCTAAGGTTGCGCCGTTTTAGCACCATCGTTCCCGATTGTCGTGAATCGTAAGTTCTCGCCCGAGCATATCCTCATTACAGGCGCCTCCAGCGGCATCGGTGCCGCTCTGGCTCGGCGTTTTTCGCGGGATTGCACATGTCTCACGCTCATGGGGCGCGATGACGCCCGCCTTCAGGCTCTCGCTTGCGACTGCCGCGCCGCCGGCGCCGAAACCGCTATCGCCATTGCCGACGTTACCGATCGGGCGGCGATGCTCAGAGAAATCGGTCGCGCCGACATGCGGCATCCGCTCGATTGCGTCATCGCCAATGCGGGAATATCGGCGGGGACGGACGGCGGCCGCGAAAGCGCAGACCAGGTCGCGCGCATATACGCGGTAAACGTCGATGGCGTCGTCAACACCGTCATGCCGGCGCTCGATGCGATGCTGCCCCGAAGAAAAGGCCGGATCGCAATCATGTCCTCCCTCGCGGGCTTCGCGGGGTTTGCGGGCGCCCCCGCCTACTGCGCCTCAAAGGCCGCCGTTCGCGTTTGGGGCGAAGGGCTTCGGAGCGATCTTGCCCGTGACGGTATCGGCGTGTCCGTCATCTGTCCGGGTTTCGTGCGGTCGCCGATGACGGACGTCAACGACTTCCCGATGCCGTTCCTGATGGATGCCGACCGTGCGGCAAGAATAATCCGGCGGGGGCTTGGCCGGAACCGGGCGCGAATCGCTTTTCCGCTGCCGATGTATGCGGCCGTGAGGATTCTCGCGGCCTTGCCGCCGCGTTGGCGAGACAGGCTGATGTCGAATTCACCCCGTAAGGCCTGACGGGGGGTTATTTCGCTTTCTGCTGTCGCTGCAGACGCCGCCAGCGGGCGACATTCCGGTTATGTTCGCTCAATGTCCGCGCGAAGGCATGTCCGCCGGTACCGTCGGCGACGAAATAATACTCGTTCGTCCTGAGCGGTTTGACCGCCGCTTCGATGGCGGCCCGGCCCGGATTCGCGATGGGGCCGGGAGGGAGGCCGCCGTTCTCGTACGTGTTGTAGGGAGAATCGAACTTCAGATCGGCCGACGTCAACGGCCGGTCGAGAAGCTGGCGGCCCGATGTCACGGCGTAGGCGACGGTCGGATCCGACTGAAGACGCATCCCGCGCCGGAGACGGTTGTGAAAGACCGCCGAAATGCGCGCGCGTTCGGCGTCGACACCCGTTTCGCGTTCGATGATCGACGCGAGGACTAGCGCCTCCTCCGGCGTCCGTATCGCGATGTCCGGAGACCGTTCCTGCCAGATTTCGTCCAGCGCTTTCCGCATCGCCGTTTCCATACGACGGATCACGGCACTCCTGTCGTCGCCGTAGGAATAGAAATACGTCTCCGGCAGCAGCGTTCCGTCCGGCGGCGGCGCGCCGGCGGCACCGGTCAATCCGTCCGCGACATCGACGATCTTCACGATATCTGCAGACAGCAGTCCCTCCGGCACGGTGAGGCGCCGGACGACCATGTCTCCGCTTACGAGATGCCTGGCCGCCTCGCGCATCGACATGCCGGGAGCGAAGGCGAACTCGCCCGCCCGGAAACGCTTGTCGAGACCGAGATAGCGCGCGCCGGCTACGAACAGCGTGCGATTGGAGATAACGCCGGTGGTCTGGAGTTGGCGGGCAACCGTCCGGATGCCGGAACCTTTGGCAACGATGACGATCTTCTCGGCTGCGAGCGGGCCCGGGCCTGTGAAGGTCCGCCATCCCCAATAGCCGACTGCCGCCCCGGTCGAGGCGGCAACGGCAATCGCGATCAGAAGAAACCGGACGGCGAACCGCCGCATCGCCCTGTCAGGACGCCTCTTTGAAGATCAGCGAGGCGTTGGTGCCACCGAAGCCGAAGGAATTCGACAGCGCGGCGGAAACCTTCCGTTCCTTCGCCGTCTTCGGCACCAGATCGATATCGCAGCCTTCCGACGGGTTCTCGAGATTGAGCGTCGGCGGCACGGTATCGGACTCGATGGCCTTGATGGAGAAGATCGCCTCGACCGCGCCGGCCGCGCCGAGAAGATGGCCAATGGCGGACTTCGTCGACGACATCGAGATGTTGTAGGCATGATCCCCGAACAGACGCTTGACGGCGCCGAGTTCTATCTCGTCGCCGAGCGGCGTCGACGTGCCGTGCGCGTTCACGTAGTCGATATCCTCGGCCGTCATCCCGGCATTCCGAAGCGCGGCTTTCATGGCTCGGAACCCGCCATTCCCGTCTTCGGGCGGCGAGGTGATGTGATAGGCATCGCCGGACAGGCCGTAACCGGCGATCTCGGCGTAAATCCGGGCACCGCGGGCTTTCGCGTGCTCGTATTCCTCGAGCACGACGACGCCGGCGCCTTCGCCCATGACAAAGCCGTCCCGATCCTTGTCCCAGGGCCGTGAGGCCCGCTGCGGCTCGTCGTTGAAATTGGACGACAGGGCGCGCGCCGCCGCGAAACCGGCGATTCCAAGGCGGCAGATCGCCGCTTCGGATCCGCCCGCGATCATCACGTCGGCATCTCCGAACCCGATCAGCCGGGAGGCGTCGCCGATCGCATGAGCGCCGGTCGAACACGCCGTCACGGGGGCATGGTTGGGACCCTTGAAGCCGTATTTGATCGACACCTGCCCGGAGGCGAGATTGATCAGGCTCGATGGAATGAAGAACGGCGAAATCCGCCGGGGCCCCTTCTCCCTCAGGAGGAGAGAGGCCTCGGCAATCGTCTCGAGACCGCCGATACCGGACCCGATCATCACGCCGGTCCGCTCGAAGTCATCTTCGGACTCCGGCTCCCAGCCGGAGTCGGCGATCGCCTCGTCCGCCGCGCCGATCGCGAAGATGATGAAATCGTCCATCTTGCGCTGGTCTTTCGGCGGAACCACTTCGTCAGGATTGAACGAGCCGGTCGCCCTATCGCCGATCGGCACCTGACAGGCGATCTTTACCGACAGGTCTTCGACGTCGAACGACTGGATCGCGCCCGCTCCCGACTCGCCGTTCAGCAGACGGTTCCAGACATTCTGAACGCCCACGCCCAACGGCGTAACTGCCCCGACGCCGGTAACAACGACTCGTCTCAAACCCATGGCCATGCTTTCGGGCTGGTGGCTAAGCGCCGTCCGGGGACGGACGGCAACCGTGTCAGCCCTGGTTGTCCTCGATAAAGGAAATCGCATCCTTCACGGTCAGAATCTTCTCGGCGGCGTCGTCCGGAATTTCGCAGCCGAATTCCTCTTCGAACGCCATCACGAGTTCAACCGTGTCGAGGCTGTCCGCGCCCAGATCGTCGATGAAGCTTGCATTCTCCGTCACCTTGCCCTCGTCAACGCCGAGGTGCTCGACAACGATCTTTTTCACGCGGTCTGCGGTATCGCTCATTTCTTTTCCCTGAAACTGCCGGCGTCCGATTGACGGCGGACCGGCCTGTGGTTTTGTTGGTCCTGACCCCTCCGGGACCTCCCTGTGGCGGGCTGAACTCCGAAAATCGGGGCCTGCTTGTGGATGAGACGCGCCACCCGTCGCGCCTTATATCATGGCCATTCCGCCGTTTACATGCAAGGTTTGGCCGGTCACGTAGGATGCCTCGTCGGAGGCCAGAAAAACCGCGCAAGCCGCCACGTCCTGCGGATTTCCGAGGCGCCCGGCGGGTATTGCCGACATCAGCCGCCCGGTCTGGTCGTCGCCAAGTGATTCGGTCATCGCGGTCTCGATGAAACCCGGCGCGATGCAGTTGACGGTAATGCCGCGGGTGGCGACTTCCTGCGCCAGCGACTTCGACATGCCGATGATCCCTGCCTTGGAGGCCGCGTAGTTCGCCTGGCCGGGATTGCCGGTAACGCCCACGATCGACGTGACGTTGATGATCCGGCCCCACCGCGCCTTCATCATTCCGCGCAGGACGGCCCGCGACAGGCGGAATGTCGCGGTCAGATTGACGTCGATCACGGCCTGCCAGTCTTCGTCCTTGATCCGCATCGCGAGGTTGTCGCGCGTCAGGCCGGCGTTGTTGACGAGAATGTCGATCCCGCCCATCGCCTCCTCGGCGGCGGCGAGCATCGCATCGGCCGATGCGGCGTCCGCAAGGTCGCCCTCGATGACATGGCATCGATCACCCAGGACGGAGGCGAGTTCGTCGAGCGCGGCCCGGTTCCGGCCGGCGAGGGCGACGGTCGCGCCCTGGGCATGCAGCGCGGACGCAATGGCGCCGCCGATGCCGCCCGATGCGCCGGTGACCAGCGCCTTTTTATCGGAAAGTTCGAACATGGGATTTCCCGGGGTCAGAAGGTGGAAAGCACGGTTTCGACGTCCGCAGGCGTCTCGACGTTCAGCGCCGTCAGGTCGCGGTCGATCCGCTTGGCGAGGCCGGAAAGCACCTTGCCCGAACCGAGCTCGATCAGCGTATCGACGCCTGCATCCCGCATCGCAAGGACGCTCTCTCGCCAGCGCACCATCGCGGTGACCTGCTCGACAAGCAGCCGGCGAACGTCTTCGGGGTTTTCGGCGGGCGCGGCGGTGACGTTGGCGATCACCGGCACGAGTGGACGGACCATGTCGACGCCGGCCAGGGCCTTTTCCATCACGTCCGCCGCCGGCGCCATCATCGCGCAGTGGAACGGCGCGCTGACGGGGAGCTTCACGCTCCGCCGGATACCCCGTTCGGTCGCGATCTCGATCGCCCGGTCGATCGCCGCCGTCGCACCGGAAAGCACGACCTGGCCGGGCGCATTGTCGTTGGCCGGAGAACAGACTTCGCCGTCCGCTGCCGCTTCGGCTATCTCCCGGGCCAGATCGAGTTCCGCGCCGAGCAACGCCGCCATAGCGCCCTGCCCGACCGGAACCGCCTTCTGCATCGCCTGGCCGCGTGTTTTCAGGAGCCGGGCCGTATCCGCCAGGCCGAAGGTGCGGGCCGCCGCAAGAGCCGAATATTCGCCCAGCGAATGCCCGGCAACGAACGCCGCGGATTTCGACAGGTCGATGCCGCCCTCCTTCTCGAGCACCCTGAGGGCGGCGATGCTGACCGCCATCAGCGCCGGCTGCGCATTTTCAGTCAGGGTCAGTTCCTCGGCCGGTCCCTCGGCCATCAGGCGGGTAAGATTCTGCCCGAGTGCGTCGTCCACCTCCTCGAATGTCTCGCGGGCGACCGGGAACGCCGCCAGCAGTTCCTGGCCCATACCGACCGCCTGAGACCCCTGTCCCGGGAAAACGAATGCGCGTGCCATCTGAAACCCCGCCCCTACTATGATCGAAAACCAGTCATAGTCGGTGCCGAGGGGCTGTCAAGCTGGCCTGCCGAATCGCGCTCGGATCGCTTGCAGAGGCCGTCGATTTGTGTATATTCCGGCGCCTCACAGCGCGGCGCGCTTGATTACGGGGAACGGAGCCGGCAACGGACGTTTTCCGTCGGCCGCGCCCGGACGCTATTTTGCGCACGACAGTTCCGCGCGAACCAGGAGTGATAAGGTGCCACTTTACGAAAGCGTGTATATCGCACGCCCGGACATTTCGGCGACGCAGGTCGAGGCCCTGACCGAAGCGTTCACCAAGCTCGTCGAGGAAAACGGCGGCAAGGTGACCAAGAACGAGTACTGGGGTCTGAAGTCGCTCGCCTACAAGATCAAGAAGAACCGCAAGGGCCATTATTCGCTGCTC
>JAYQUR010000084.1:0-11751 GCA_038148075.1 Alphaproteobacteria bacterium
TCCAAACAAAAACACGCTAACGACAGGGACGGATGACAGACCGCGTGGAACCGGAAACAGGCTTCTTCGACTGGATGCGGCAGAATGCGCGCGACTGCCCGGACAAGGTCGCCGTCCGCTCGCTCGACCAGGACCGCGAGATCACGCACGGCGAGCTGTTCGACCTCGCCTGCCGCATCGGAAACTTCTATGCGAAGCGCGGCATCGGCCCGAACGACCGCGTTGCGCTTCTGTCGAACAACTCGATCGAGCACCTGATCGTCTATTTCGCGTCGCTCGCTTACGGCTGCACGATTTGCACCATCCATGTCGAGATGAACGCGATCTATTTCGAGGACATCCTTAGCGCCGTCGACGCAAAGCTGATTTTCAGCGAAGGCAAACAGCCGGAGCTGGAACGCCTCGCCGGGAAGATCGCCGGCGACTGGATGGCGCTCGGCGAGTGGAAAGAAGAAGGAGGCACGGGCGCATTTGCGGAATTCGCGAACTGCGACAACGCGCCGGGCGACTGGCCCGTAAGCGGTCGTCTCGACGATGCCTCGATCTTCTACACCTCGGGCACCGCATCGCGCCCAAAGGGCGTCGTCTGCACCTATGCGGAGCTGCTGGACAACGCCATGCCGATTGCGGAGGCGTTCGGCATGACCGCGGACGACCGCATGCTCGACTACCGATCGATGAACTGGATGTCGGCGCAGGTACTGTCCGCGCTCGGGCCGATCGCCAAGGGCGCGACGCTGCTGCTGGCGCGGAAGTTTTCCGTCAGCCGTTTCTTCGACTGGGTCAACGACAACGGCGCGACGATGGCGGCGGGCAATCCGACGATCATCAACATGCTAGTCAACCGGGAAGGGCAGCGCGGCCGAAATGCCGCGCCGACGCTCCGCTTCATTACGTCGAGCTCCGCGCCGCTGCTCGTCTCCGAATGGCAGCGGTTCGAGGAGACGTTCGGCATTTCCGTCTGCCAGGGATACGGGACCAGCGAAAGCGGCTGGATCGCCGGCAGCAGCGAGGGCACGCGGCGGCTGGGCTCGGTCGGTCGCCCCCTTCCCTACCAGCGCGTCGACATCGTCGACAAGGACGGCAACCCGCTGCCTCCGGACGAGATCGGATCGATCCGTCTCAACGGCAATCCGGCCGGATGCTACCGTTACCTTACGGATGACGGTGCGGTTCGCGTCAACGCGGAAGGGTCGACGCTCACGGGCGATCTGGGTTTCCTGGACCGCGACGGATACCTGTTCGTAACGGGTCGCGAGAAGGACCTGATCATCCGCGGCGGCGTCAACATCTCGCCGCTGGAAATCGACAACGTCGTCCTGCAGCTGCCGGGCGTCGCAGACGTCGCCACGGTGGGCGTGCCGGACGAACTATACGGCGAGCAGGTAGTGATCTACGTGCAGGCGAAGGACGGCGTCTCCCTGACGCCGTCGGCGGTGACGGAACACTGCCGTGCAAAATTCGCCGACTTCAAGCAGCCGGGCGAAGTGATTTTCCGGTCGGAACTGCCGAAGACCGAGCGCGGCAAGATGGACCGCAACGCCCTGGTGGCGGAATGGACCGCCACCCGGCGCGCGAGCTAGGGTTCGTCAGCGGGCTTTCGAGATCAAACCCCGGCGCCGATAAACGCCATCGCCTCGACCTCTACCTTGGCGTTCGGGTCGGCCAGAGCGCTGACGGCGACCAGCGTCGAACACGGCATACGGCCGGAGAAGAACTCGCTCCGCGCCCGGCTGAACTCCGCACGATCCGCCATGTCGGTCAGGTAGACGTTCAGCTTCGCGACGTCTTCCATCCGTCCACCGCCCGCCTCGATGAGACGCTTGATGCGGTTGAAGCACGACACGGCCTGATCGTATACATCCACGCTCGTGTCTTCGGCCAGCATGCCAGACAGGAACATCTGGTTCCCGACACCGATACAGTTGCTGTAGGTATTGCCGGCGGGTTCGGGCACTCCCGGCACCGAAAGTTTCGTAAGCTTGTCCATCGTTTCTCCCCTTTTGTAATTACCGCAGCGGCGCTGCGGGCTCGTCGGCCGACCCCATGCGACCGGCGACAACCGCTTTTCAAGCATATCAAATCGGACGGCCACAAGCGCATATTTGGAATATCTTCATTCGGCGACACCAGAACCGGCGGAATCACGGTACGAGCACCGCGGCGCCGACGAGACGCCCCGACCGAAGATCGTCGAGCGCCCGGTTGGCGTCGTCCAGCCCATAGGGCGAAACGGTCGTCTCGACCGGAACGTCGGCCGCAAGCTTCAGCAGCTCCTCGCCATCGCGTCGCTCTAGATTGGCAACCGACACCAGTTTCCTTTCGCGCCACAGCAGATCGTACGGGAACGAGGGAATGTCGCTCATGTGAATGCCGGCGCAGACGACGGTGCCGCCCGGACGCACCGCGCGGAGCGCTGCCGGCACGAGCGCGCCGACCGGCGCGTAGATAATGGCCGCGTCGAGCGGCTCGGGCGGAAGCGCATCGGACGGTCCGGCCCAGCTGGCGCCGAGCTCGCGCGCGAAATCGGCGGCAGCGGCGTCGCCCGACCCGACGAATGCATAGACCTCGCGATCTTGATAGCGCGCAACCTGCACGACGATATGTGCCGCCGCGCCGAACCCGTAGAGTCCGAGCCGCCGGGCATCGCCGGCGAATCGTAGCGACCGGTAGCCGATCAGTCCCGCGCACAGGAGGGGCGCGGCCGACGACGTGAAGATCGGTTCGGCAGACGCCGCACGCTTCGACCTCGACGAGAACCTGGCCGGGCCCCGGTTCCGGAACGGGCAGATCGCGCATCCGGAGGGGCGTTCCGACGTGTTCGAGAACCATCGCACGCACGGCCGCCTCCGTCAGCGAACGATGAGAAGCGACAGGTCGGCGCCCTTCAAACTTTCCAGAAGGCCCGAAATCCGGCCCGCGTCCGCAAGCCCCACGACGAGGAGATCGGGCCGGAAGTCGCGTATCCGCATTGCGAGCTCGGCATCCGGCGCATCGTCGGGCGAAATATTCCGAAACCCCTCGTCGGCGGCCGGGCCCCGGCCGCCCGCGAGCCGGCTTGCGATGACGTCCGCGCGGTCGCCACGGTCGCTATCGTCGCTGACGACGCAGAGCCTGTCCGTCCGCACCGGAAACCGGGAGACCAGCAATACCGAGCGCGGCAACACCGCGGCAAATTGAATGGCCTCCTCGTCGGCGACCGGAATACCGCCGAACTTTCCGGTGACAGACGAGACGACAAGCAGTTCGGCGGTGCTCTCGTTGGCCGCCTGGGCCAGCGCGAACCCCGCGAACTCGCGCACCGAATAGGCAAAGCGCCGGGTTTCGGCGAGCTGGCGGAGCACGATCCGGAATTTTGCCGCCGGGCCGGCGCGCATCGACAGGCGCGCCGCCGTATCGAACCTTTCCATCCGCCCGGAGGACAGGTGCGCGATCCGCCCGAAGGGCAACTGCGACAGCCGCGCCATGTCGGAATCCTCGACGAACAGAGCTTCCAGCTCGGCGCCGAGCGACACGGCGAGATCGGCAGCCGCTTCGAGAAGGGCCGGCGTCGAGCACGACGGGTCGAAAGCAACGGCGATTTTGCGGATTTCGCGATGCGTACGGTCGGTGCCGCTCATTTTTCGCTTCCCTTGACGCTCTCCGCGAGACGATGCGCCGTTTCCGCGAACCCGTCGAGCCGGTCGCAGACGCGCCGGTAGACGCTTTCCGCCGGATAGGTTCCCGCCCGGTCCGCGACGCCCGCAGGCGTGGCCATCAGAAGTTCGATGGCATCCTCGATGCGTTCTATCGGGTAGATGCTGAACTTTCCGTTCCCGACTGCCGCGACGATATCGTCGCGCAGCATCAGGTGCTGGACGTTGGACGCAGGAATCAACACACCCTGCCTGCCGCGAAGACCGCGCTGCTTGCAGATATCGAAGAAGCCCTCGATCTTTTCGTTCACCCCGCCGATTGCCTGGATGCGGCCCTTCTGGTTGACCGAGCCCGTAATCGCCAGCCCTTGGGCGATCGGTACGTCCGCCAACGCCGACAGCAGCGCGATCAGTTCCGCTGCCGACGCACTGTCGCCGTCGACCCCGCCGTAGGACTGTTCGAACACAAGACTCGCGCTGAGCGCGAGCGGGCGGTTCTGGCCGAATTTCTCGCCGAGAAAGCCTGTGAGGATCATCACGCCCTTGGAGTGCAGCGGTCCGCCGAGCTCGACCTGCCGCTCGATATCGACCACCTCGCCGCGCCCGAGCCGCACGTTCGCGGTAATCCGGCTCGGCTTGCCGAAGGAAATCTCGCCGAGGCTTATGACGGACAGGCCGTTGATCTGTCCGACGGCCTTGCCCGACGTCTCGACAAGAAAGATGTTGCGGACGATGCCTTCGATGCTCCGGCGGTACAACCGGTCGAGCCGTTCGCGGCGCTTGTCGATCGCCTTCTGGACGTGCGCCTGGCTGATCGTTTTCCGCTTCTGCACCGACGCCCAGTGATCCGCCTCGAGAATGAGGTCGCGGAGAATCGCGATGTCTAGCGACAGCCGCTCGGCATCCTCGATCCGCCGCGATGCGAATTCCACCAGCCGGGCAACCCCCGCCGCCTCCATCGGACGCACGTCGTTCCGCCTGACGAGACCGGCGATGAACCGGGCGTAGCTCTTCTCGCTGTCGGGACTGCGTTCGAAGGAATCCTCGAAATCGACGGCGACCTTGAACAGCCGCTGCACGTCGGGATCGTAGGCCGACAGCAGGTGATAGAGCATCCGGTCGCCGACCAGCACGATCTTGATGTCGAGCGGGATGGGTTCGGGGTCCAGCGTCGTCAATCCGGCATAGCCCATCGCCTCGCCGAGGCTTTCTATCGCGAGACACCGGCTCCGCAGAACCCGCTTGAGATGTTCCCAGGCGAGCGGTTGCATCAGAAGGTCGCGGATGTCGATGACGAGGAAGCCGCCGTTCGCCTCGTGGAGAGCGCCGGGGCGGATCATCCGGTAGTCCGTCAGCAGCGCGCCGAACCGGGATTCGTGGTCGACCCGGCCGAAAAGTTTGGCGAACGTGGGATGTTCGGACCGGATGACCGGCGCATGGGTGCGGCCGTGATTGTCGACGAAGACGTTCACGCGATACCGCTCGTAGGGCGGCTCGACGAAATCCAGCGGGTTCTGCGGCCCTTCCATCTCCGCCGCAGCTCGCCAGAACACCTCGGCGTTATCGATGATGTCCTCGCGCACCTTGTCGAGCCAGTCGACGATCTCCCGACGAAGCGCGTATTTCTGCTTGAG
Organism: Alphaproteobacteria bacterium; assembly: GCA_038148075.1. Taxonomy (GTDB): domain Bacteria; phylum Pseudomonadota; class Alphaproteobacteria; order MPNO01; family UBA830; genus JAYQUR01. Next base: position 5,270 of record JAYQUR010000084.1, read on the forward strand.
GGCGTCGATCAGATGGGTCGCGGCGAAGGCGGTCACGTCGCGGTTCAGCTCGTGCAGCTTCTCCGCCATTTCCTTTCGCCACCCGGGGATCCGCCGGACGATGTCCTCCAGCTTCTTCTCGAGCTCGCCGACCGTGTTGCGGATTTCCTCCTGCTTGTTTTCGGGCAGGGCCTGGAAGGCGGCCGGCTCGATCACCTTGCCGCCGGAAACCGGCGCGATCGCGAACCCCATCGGCGTCCGGACCAGCGCCGCGCCCTTGGCCGTTGCCTCGTCGTGCAACCCCTTGAACGCCTCTTCCTGGCGCTCCTGGATTTCCGCCTCGATCGACTGACGGCGCTCCCGGTAGTCGTCGCTATCGAAGCTCGACGGAATCGCCAGCCGCAAATCCTCTACGAATTTCTCCATGTCGCCGGCGAAGCCGCGCGCCGTTCCGGATGGCAAGCGTAACGCCTCGGGCTTTTTCGCGTCGGCGAAATTGTTGACGTAGCACCAGTCGTCGGGCGCCGGCTGCGCCTTCGCCTGGGCTTCGAGCTGTGCCAGTATCAGCGTATGCCGGCCTGTACCCGGCGCGCCGAATGCGAACAGGTTGTAGCCCTCGTGAGCGACGGCCGTTCCGAACTCGATCGCTTCCTTCGCCCGCGACTGGCCGAGGCCGTCCTCGAGCGGTTCGATGTCTGCAGTGGTGGCAAACCCGAAACCGTCCGGATCGACGGCGCGATATACCTGTTCACGGCTCAGCGGTTCGGTCACCCGGCGTTCTCCCTTCGCGATCGGAAACGGGACTACGGTGACTACTCTAGCTTTCCGCCCGGCGAGCGGATTGATCTCGCGCAAGCGGCGGAAACCGCCGGCCTATTTCCAGCATCCGATCCGGACGACGAACGTCCGGGCCAGGGAGAAAAGCCGGTCGTCGTCGAGCGCGGCGCGCGAATTCGCGCCCTTATAGGCGACGTCGTAGCGTTCGAGGAACCGCAGCGCCCGGTCCTGGCGGATAATCAGGCCGATATCGCGCATCACCTGGCCGGTACGCTGAAACATTACCGGCGTGTTCACCTTGGCCGAAACCACACCGACGACATACCCCCGCTCGTCGATCACGGGTCCTCCGGAATTGCCGCGTCGGATATCGGCGTCGATGGCGAACCGCCCCCAGCGGTCGAGCTTCTCCGGGGCGAACTCGCGCACCTTTCCCGTGACGAAGATCGGCTTGATCGCGACTAGCCCGTGCAGCGGATGGCCGATCACGGCGATATTGTCGCCGAGCTTGAGATCGATGGGCTTTCGGAACTGCGCGATCGCCGGCACCTTCCCGGAATAGCGGATCACGGCGAGGTCATCGGGCTTGTCGGTCCCGATCAGCGATGCCGGCGCATGCTCCTTCTCGCGCGTCGGCTTCGCCGACAGCCGGACGCAGCCGTCGACCACGTGATCGTTGGTCAGCACGTGACCGTCTCCGGTGACGAAAAATCCGGTGCCGCTGCTGACCATCTTGAGGCCGGGAAACAGCGCCTTCCTGGGTTCGAGACGGCCCATGCCGCGGCGGATACGGCGCGATTTGATCTCCTGCGCCTCGGCGTCGGAAACCTCGTCCCCCTTGCAGCGCCAGCGTGGAACGCGGCGCAGGATGTTGCGATCGGCGTCGTAGCAGTTCACGACCTTCTGCCGGTCCCCGCCGCCCGCATCCTGCGCCTGTGCCGCCGCGAACGGCAGAAAAGCGGCCACAGCGACGACGAGCGCGCGCGCGATCATTCGGCCGCCAACGGCCCCTTCTCGGCCGCGATGCGCTCTTCGAGGACGCGGCGGAACTGCAGCGGCGCGTTGTCGATATTCACGTCGACGACGGGACGCCCCCCGACCTTCTTCATCGCCTCGTGCTGGGCCTCCAGCACCTCGACATCCTCCATGAAGGTCTGCATGCCGCCTTTCACCAGGACCTCGGTGACCGCCGGGTCGTCGAGCGCGTAGTTGCGCGCGAAGCACCAGTGATAATGCGTCGAGTCTTCCGTCTCGGGGGTGATGATGTGGTTCGACCACATGGAAATCCCTTGAGACCGGTCGCCCTCGGGGGCGCCGGTGTCCGCATCGGCGCAACCGATATCGAGCGTCACCGTGGACGGCGCCTGCCACTTTATGAGCTGCCAGCGGTCGACCGCGCCCGCGAACTTGCGCGCCTTGTCGTACATGGGGGGCGCCGTGAAACCGAGCATCCAGCGTTCGACCCGTATACTGTCGTCCTCGCGCGTCGTCTCGACAGGTACCAGCGCCTCCTTCGGATCGCCGGCCAGCGTCTCGCGGTGGATGTAGCTGACATGGGTGAGATCGAGGAGGTTGTCGATCAGCAACCGGTAGTCCGCCTTCAGGTGCAGGTAGCCGCCCGCCCGCGTCCAGTCGGGATGGTCGAGCCACCAGACATCGGGGACCATCGTGTCGTCGGCCGCAGACGGTGCGCCGGGCCACACCCAGATCATGTTGTGTCGCTCGCAAACCGGCCACGACGCGACGGAAGCGCCGGGAGGCACCCGAGTCTGGCCGGGCACGCGCACGCACGCGCCGGTCGGGTCGAACTCGAGACCGTGATAGCCGCATTCGATGGTCGGGCCGGTGACGCGGCCGAGCGACAACGGCAGATGCCGGTGACAGCAGCGGTCCTCCAGCGCGACCGCAGCACCCGCGTCGGTCCGCCACAGCACCATCGGATCGCCGAGGATCGTCTTGGCGAGAGCCTCGCCGGGTTTCAGGTCTTCGGCCCAGCAGGCCGCGTACCAAGCGTTTCTGACGAACGGCATTGTCTCGCTCCCTCTGGGTCTCAGTGCATGATCATGCCGCCGTCGACGACGATGGCCTGCCCCGTCACGAAATCGGATTCGGGCGAGGCGAGAAAGACGAGCGCGCCGATCAGGTCGTCCGGCATCTGCTCGCGCTTCACCGCGCGTCCCGTAAGGCTGAGGTTCACGTAGAATTCGAGCTTGTCGCGCTGGGCCTCGATCTGGTCGGACATCGTGAAGCCGGGTGCAATGGTGTTCACGCGGATGCCGTCGCCCCCGAGCTCGCGGGCTAGCGCCTTGGTCATCGCGTCGACGGCGCCTTTCGAGGCGACATAATGCAGCATCAGCGGCACGCCGGAATAGATCGTGCTCGACGAGATGTTGACGATCTTGCCGTAGCCCTTCTCCTTCATCGCAGGCGCTGCCGCCTTGATGCAATTGAAGACGCCGCGCGTGTTGATCGCCATTACCCGGTCCCATTCATCGCCGTCGATGTCGAGAAAGCTCCGGCGTTCGAGGGCCGCAAACAGGGCGGCATTGGTCACCAGAATATCTGCAGACCCGAACGCCTCGACCGTGTCTGCGACCATCTTCTCGCAGGCCGCCATGTCGGTCACGTCGGTTTTCATACCGATTGCCTTGCCGCCGTCCGCCTCGATCGCGGCGACCGCCGCCGACGTGTCGAGGATATCCGACAGGCAGACGCTTGCGCCTTCCGCCGCCAGCGCGCGGGCGTATACCGCCCCGATCCCCTGTGCCGCGCCCGTCACGATTGCCGTTTTTCCGTCTAACCGCGCCATCTACGCTGTCCCTTCCGGTTGCATCCCTTCATCCCAGCGAGCATACAACAGGCAGGGAAACAAGCGAAGAACCCGAGGGAGAGCAAACCATGTCGGAACCCTACGTCGCCGCGAAGGACCGGTGCCTGCTGGGCGAGTCGCCGATCTGGTCGGTCGAGGAGCAGGCGCTTTACTGGGTCGACATCAGAAACCCGATGATCCACCGGCTGGACCCGGTCACGGGTGAGCGCAGGAAGATCCGCGTCCAGACCGAAATAGGCTCCATCGGGTTCGCCACCGACAACCGCCTGATCGCGGGCACGCGAATGGGTTTCGCCTTCATCGGCCTCAGCGACGGCTCGTGGCGCGATATCGCCGATCCGGAAGGCGACGGGCGCATGAACCGCGTGCGCATGAACGACGGCAAGGTCGACCGCAAGGGTCGCTTCTGGTGCGGCGGCATGGACGACCCGCAGATGGAGGAGCTGGCCTCGCTGTGGCGGCTCGACACGGACGGATCGGTTCACAGGATGGAAGGCCCTGTGAAGATTTCGAACTGCCTGTGCTGGAGCCCGGACGACACGATCATGTATTTCGCGGATTCCCGGAAGCATCAGGTGTGGATGTACGATTTCGACCTCGAGACCGGAACCATCGAGAACCGCCGGACGTTCCTCGACGTACCGCCCGAGGAAGGCGTGCCGGACGGCGCGACCGTGGACGCCGAGGGCTTCGTCTGGATCGCCCATATGCGCGGCGGCATGGTGCGGCGCTACGACCCGGACGGAAAGGCAGAGCGCGAATACAGATTCCCCGCCTCGCTGACGTCGTGCCCGGCGCTGGGCGGCCCCGACCTGACGACGCTCTACGTCACGACCGCGTCGAGCCGCTTCGAGAAAGAGGATTTCGAGCGCGAGCCCGACGCCGGCTCGATTTTCGCCGTCGAGACAGGGATCAAGGGCATCCCCGAGCCGGTCTTCCAGGGCTGAGGAGCGAACGATGAGCGAGATGGAATTCAAGCCGCGCCGCAGCCTGCTGTTCGTTCCCGGTCTGCGGCCGGACAGGTTCGAGAGGGCGCTGGAGAGCGGCACCGATATCGTCTGCGTCGACATCGAGGATGCGGTTCCGCTGCCCCGCAAGGACGAAGCGCGCGAGTTGACGTTCCCGCTGTTCGAGAAGGACCGGCCGGGCGATGTGGAGACCATGGTCCGCATCAACCCGCTGTCGACGCCCGAGGGGCTGAAGGACATCCTGGCGCTGCGGGACTGCGCGCGACCGCCGAAAGCGTTGATGCTCGCCAAGCCGGGCTCGGCGGCGGAAATCCGGCTCTACGACGAGCTGCTGCAGGGCGGCTGTGCGGACATCCGGTTTCACGTCATCATCGAATCCACCGACGGACTCGCCAACGTGATGGAAATCGCCGACGCGTCTCCCCGCATCGACTCGCTGCTGTTCGGCGCGGTCGACATGTCGGCCGACCTGCGTGCCGAAAAGACGTGGGAGACGCTGTTGTATGCGCGCTCGCGGGTCGTCCACGCCGCGGCGCGCTACGGCCTCGACCTGCTCGACGTGCCTTACCTCAATCTCGACGACGAGGCCGGGCTCAAGAAGGAGGCCGAGATGTCGAGCGCGCTCGGCTTCACGGGCAAGGCGTCGATCCACCCGAAGCAGATCCCCGTCATCAACGGCGTCTTCTCGCCGTCGGCGGAGCTTATCGACCGCGCGAAACGGATTCTCGAGGCGTTCGAAAAGGACACGACGGGCCTTCTTGTCGTGGATGGCGAGCTCATCGAGCGCCCGGTTATCCGCTCGATGCAGCGGGTTCTGGCGATCGCGGAACGGCTGGAGGGCTGAGGCGCCCTATTTCGACCACTTGGTCGCGGGCTTCGGCACTTCCGTGCCGTCGACGAAGATCGCGTCGACGTTCTCGTTGTAGAAGCACATCAGCCCCTTGATCTTGGGGCATTCGGGCACCGGATCCTCGTAGGACCAGACGATGTCCTCGTACGTCTCGCCGCCCACGGTCGCCGACCAGTAGGACGCCGTCCCCTTGTAGGGGCATTGCGTCTTCGTCTCCGTGGGTGTCAGCAAATCCATGCGCACATCGCCCTTGGGGATGTAGTAGCGCGTGGGAAGATGCGTCTCGAACAGGAAGCGGGCGTTCTCCGTCTCGGCCACCGTCTCGCCGCCGAGCACCACCTTGACCGGGCGGTGAGACAGCACCGTATCCACCCGCTTGTAGGGATCGCGCGGATGGCGGAAGATTTCCTCGTCCTCCTCGTACCAGTGATCGACCCGGTCCCAGTAGAATGCGCAGTAGTCCTGCAGGTCGATCGCCGCCATCTCGTCGAACGGTTCCTGATAGGCCCAGACGGCGTTTTCCGCCGTCTTGCCGCCGGCCTCGATGGTCCAGTAGGACGCATCGCCCTTGTAGGGGCAGTGCGTCGAATGGTCGGTCGGGTGCAGCAGGTCGAGGCGCACGTCCTTCACCGGGAAGTAATAGACCGGCAGGTGGTTCGCCTCGTACATCAGCATCATCCCGGTCGAATCGGCGATCCACTCGCCGCCGAACCGCACGCGGACGCGCCGCGGCGACGGTTCCAGCCGGATATGGTGGTCGGGGTTCTTCTTGTAGCCGGGCGCGGGGTTCGCCATTGCCGGTCTCCCTCGGTTCCCGCCGATTGTCGCGTGGCCGCGAAACGCGTGCAACCGGGGTGGAGCGGGCGCACCCGAACGCCTAATATCCGCGGTTCAGGGAGGAACGAATGGCGACAACGCTCAAAAACGATCCGGTCCCCGATCTCGACGCGTTCCGGCTGCGGACCGCGATCGACGCAATGATCGAGGCCGGCGAAGTGGACGTCATCGACGGCAAGGTCGACCTCGTCGACATGGCCGCGAAGATGGACGGCAATCCGAAGGCGGTCCTGTTCAGGGA
>JAYQUR010000085.1:0-11732 GCA_038148075.1 Alphaproteobacteria bacterium
GGGTCCAGGTCATTAACTCCTTGCCGCGAATCTCCTTCGCCGCCTCTTTCCACCGTCTGCCGAACGAGGCCGCGAGCATGCGGGTGTTGCGGAATTCGATTTCCCGGAACTTGAAGGGCCGGTCGGTCCTGAAATCGCGGGTCGGGCGCGCCGAGCGGCGGAGAGTGCCGTGCGTCCACTGCACGAGATCGTCGAGTGTCCATCGATCGCTGGGATCGTCGGCAAGCATGCCGCGGACCGGCTCCCGCAGGCCGCCGGGAACCACCTCTTTGCCGAGCAACGCCGTGAACGAGCCCTGCTCGATCTTCGCGCGGATAATTTCCTTGTCGCTCTTGCCGGCAAGGGGACAGCATCCGATCCCGAGGAACAGCATCGTCGCGCCCAGCGCGTAGATGTCGTCGGAGATGGTTCCCTTGCCGCGCGCCATCGCAGGCGCCATGGCGGATTCGATCGTCTCGAATATGATCGACTGACCCCAGGCCGGCGGAACCGACACGCAATCGCCGAAAACGAAAATCTTCCCGTCCATTCCGCTTTCGAACACATTACCCGGCCGGATCGCACGGTGGGTGATCTTCCGCCGGTCGAACAGCGTCAGCGTCTTCAGCGCGGGAACCAGAAGAGACTTGATGATCGTGTCGGCGTCGATCTTCTGGATCGCCGTCTTCAGCGTCGGCATTATCGGCGGATTGTTCGGCCGTCGGAAGATGATCGCGAAACTCGTACGGCCCAGCGGCGGCCAGTAAACGGGGCCCCAGTCTTCGGGAATTATGGCGTAGGCCTCGCGCAGGTTCTTGAGTTGAACCATGGCTTCGACGCGCGGAAAGATCGACGGTTCGCAAATCCTGACGAACATCGAATCGTTCGGACTCTTGAGATCGCTCGCGACGAATGCGCGCGCGCCCGGCGTGCCCAGATCGGGCAGCGGCGCATCCGGCACCAGCCGGTAGCGGTCATTCAGAAGGATCTCGTCATCGCCGGTTGCGCCGATCTGTTCGGCGCTTTCCAGCACGTCGTCTTCCAACTTAACTCTCCGTCAACGAACCTCGGGTCGACGGACGGAATCTACATTCCGACTAGCGAAATCTTCGTTAACGCCGGAAAGAATTCAAACGGTTGATTTGTATGAAAATATTGGCGCGATAATCGTTAACGGGCCGGTTCGGCGTCAGGAGCCGAAGGGATCGCGGACGAGGATAGTGTCCTCCCGTTCGGGACTGGTCGACAGGAGCGCGACGGGCACTTCGATCAGTTCTTCGATCCGGCGTATGTATTTGACCGCAGTCGCGGGCAGATCGGCCCAGCTCCGCGCACCGAAAGTGCTGTCCTTCCATCCTTCCAGCACCTCGTAAACGGGTTCGACCTCAGCATGAATCCTGCGGTCGGCGGGCAGGTAATCGTACTCGGTTCCCCTATACCGGTAACCGGTACAGACCTGCAGTTCTTCGATTCCGTCGAGAACGTCGAGCTTGGTCAGGGCGATACCGTGGATGCCGCCGATCCGCAGGGCCTGGCGCACCAGAACCGCGTCGAACCAGCCGCATCGGCGCTTGCGTCCGGTCACGGTGCCGAATTCGTGACCGCGCTCGCCCAGAAGCGTTCCGATGTCGTTCTGCTGTTCGGTCGGAAACGGTCCCGAGCCGACGCGGGTCGTGTAGGCCTTCGTGATACCGAGAACGTAACCTACCTGCGAGGCGCCGATTCCGCTGCCCGCCGCCGCCTGTCCGGCGACGGTGTTCGACGACGTCACGAACGGGAAGGTCCCGTGGTCCACGTCGAGCATGAAGCCCTGCGCGCCTTCGAAGAGGATCCGCTTCTCCGACTTGCGAGCCGCGTCGAGCGATCGCCAGACCGGAGCCGAGAACGGAAGAATGCGGTCGGCGATCTCCATCAGCCCGTCGATCACGTCCTGACCTTCGATCTCCTCTGCGCCGAGCCCCCGCAACAGCGGATTGTGATGCGCGAGAAGATTGTCGACCTTGTCGGCAAGCGAGCCGGGATCCGCGAGGTCGCACACCCGGATCGCGCGGCGGCCGACCTTGTCCTCGTATGCAGGTCCGATTCCGCGGCCGGTCGTCCCGATCTTGCCGTCACCCTTCGCGGCCTCGCGCGCGCGATCGAGAGCGGCATGAAGCGGCAGGATCAGGGTTGCGTTTTCAGCAACCTGCAGCGTCCCGGGCGCGATATCGATGCCTTGGCTGCGAACCCTTTCGATCTCGTCGAGCAGCGCCCACGGATCGATGACCACACCGTTGCCGATGATCGACAGCTTGCCCCGGACGACGCCGGAAGGAAGCAGGCTGAGCTTGTAGGTTTCACCGTCGATGACCAGCGTGTGGCCCGCGTTATGGCCGCCCTGGAAGCGGACCACCACATCGGCGCGCTCCGAGAGCCAATCGACGATCTTGCCCTTGCCCTCGTCGCCCCACTGCGACCCGACCACTGCAACGTTTGCCATTCCCGCTTGCCCCTAATTCGCCGCGATGGCCTTGCCGTCGCGCAAAACATGGCTGCAGCCGAGGCGTCGCGCTTCGGCGGCATCGTCGGACACGGGTTCGAGACCCGCGACCGTCACCCAGCCCTCGCCGCGCAACCGGTCCGCATCCCCGGCCGGCGCCCCGTCGGGGACGAAAACGCGGGGGGGAGACACGGGAACGGGGAGGATTCTGAGGATCGTATCGATGTAGAGCGTGAAGCCGGTCGCCGGCTCGCCCGCTCCGGCGCCGTTGAGAGACGCAACATAGCGGCCGCCCGCACCGATTTCGCCGCGTTCGCCGCGCGAAAAGAACGTAAAAGCCACACCGGTATGATATTCGAGGCCGCGGTTCTCGACCGGATCCACCGTGATGTCGATTCCGTCGAGCCGCTCCCGGAGGCCGGCATATACGGCACGTAACCGGTCGAGCTCCTGCGCGGCCGGCGCGGGAAGATCGAGACCGTCGAGGACGGACAGCGACTCCGCGCCAGGGCCGGTACCGTCCATAAGCCGGCACAGCGTGTCGGCGCCGCTGCCGCCGAGCTGGCGAACGGCGGCGACGTCCTTGCTGTCGAGCGCCTCCCGAAGCGCGGCGACGGCATCCGGATCGAGGCTTAGCGTCTCGATCAATGCCGGCACCAGCGGCGGAACGGTAAGGTCGACGGAAAGATTCGGCACGCCGATTTCGGCGAGCGATTCGAGCGCCAACGCGACGATTTCTATGTCTGCCGCTGCATTCCCGGTGCCGATCAGTTCCGCGCCGACCTGCGCGACCTGCCGTTCGGGACGAAGCTGGGTTCCGCGAACCCGTAACACCTCTCCCGTATAGGCGAGCCGAAGCGGACGCGGCGCATCGCCCAGCCGGGTGAGCGCGATGCGCGCGACCTGCGTCGTCATGTCTGCCCGGATGCCCATCATACGCTGCGAGACCGGATCCATCAGCCGGAACGTGTCCGCCGAAACGGCCGCGCCGGCGCCGCTCATCAGGCTGTCTTCGAACTCGACGAGCGGCGGCTTCACGCGGTCATAGCCGCGTGCCGAGAAGGCGGAAGCCAGACGTTCGCGGATGCCCGCTTCAAATGCCGCTTCGCCGGGCAGGATATCCCGCAAGCCGGCGGGCAGCAGCGCTTTTCGTTCGAGTTCGGTCATACGATGGGTTCCTGAGCGCGGCTTTGGTACCGGCTTTGACGCCGTTCCGCAAACGGAAATCCGCCGGCGGCGAAACGGGCAGGCATGTTGACGCCCGCCCGCGGCACGGGTTCAGAAACGCATGGCTTTCGCCTGGACGACGTCGGGCAGGTTTCGCAGGTTCGCGATCACGTCGTCGGACAGTTCGCCGTCGACCTCTATAAGGGCGAGCGCGTCGCTTCCCTGCGCGGTACGGCCAAGCTGAAACGTCGCGATATTGACGCCCGCATCGCCCAGCGTGGTCCCGAGGCGGCCGATGAAGCCGGGCCGGTCCTTGTTGACGATATAGAGCATGTTCTCCCCGAGCTCGGCCTCGAGCGCGATGCCGTTCACTTCCACGATTCGCGGCTTGTCGCCGCCGAAAACCGTGCCGGCAACGGTTCGGGTCCGGTTTTCGGTCTGGACGGTTAGCTTGACCAGCGTCTGATATTCGCCGTCGCGTTCGTGCCGGACTTCCGAGACGTCGATCTGCCGGTCGCGCGCAAGGATCGGCGCGTTGATCATGTTGACGCCGCTCATCAGCGGCGACAGCAGACCTTCGAGCAGGCAGGCGGTGATCGGGCGCGTGTTCAGCTCCGCGACCTGGCCCTCGTACTCGATGGTGACGGACTTGAGCCCCGATTCCGTCACCTGACCGGCCAGGCTGCCGATCTGCCCGGCGAGCGTCATATAGGGTTTCAGGCGCGGGGCGTCCTCGGCCGAAACCGACGGCATGTTGAGCGCGTTCACGACAGCGCCGCTGTTGAGGTAATCGGACATCTGTTCGGCGATCTGGAGCGCGACCTTTTCCTGCGCTTCCGTGGTCGCGGCGCCGAGATGCGGTGTGGCCACTACCTGCTCCATCCCGAACAGGCTGTAGTCCGCGGGCGGCGGCTCCTGCGGGAAAACGTCAACCGCGAAGCCGCCTACCTTTCCGGATTCGAGCGCCGCCTTGATGTCGGACTCGACGACCAGTTCGCCGCGCGCGCAGTTCACGATCAGGACGCCGTCACGCATCCTGGCGAACGCCTCGGCGTTCAGGATTCCGGCGGTTTGCTCGGTCAGTGGCGTATGCAACGTGATGACGTCGGCACGGCCGAACAGCTCGTCGAGCTCGACCTTCTCGATGCCGAGCGTCCCCGCGTGTTCGGGCGTCAGGTACGGATCGGACGCGATGACGCGCATCTTCAGGCCGCGCGCGCGCTCGGCGACAATCGAGCCGATATTGCCGCAGCCGATGATGCCCAGCGTCTTGCCCGAAAGCTCGACGCCCATGAATTTGGACTTCTCCCACTTGCCGGCCTGCGTCGACTGGTTGGCGAGCGGGATCTGTCGCGCCAGCGCGAACATCATCGCGATCGCGTGCTCGGCGGTCGTGATCGAGTTGCCGAACGGTGCGTTCATCACCACGACGCCGCGCGCGGATGCGCCATCGACGTCGATGTTGTCGACGCCGATGCCCGCCCGGCCGATGACCTTGAGGTTGGTGGCGGCGTCGAGAACGTCCGCCGTGACCTTGGTCGCCGAGCGGACGGCGAGCCCGTCATACTCGCCGATACAGGCGATCAGTTCTTCCGGCTTCATGCCGGTAATCACGTCGGTTTCGATACCGTTCAATTTGAAAATGTCGACGGCGGCGGCGCTCAGGCTGTCTGAGATAAGAACTTTAGGCATGTGAATTCCTGTCTGGAAGCTCAGGAGAGCTCTGCCTTGACGGACGCATAGGCCCAATCAAGCCATGGGAAAAGGGCATCGAGATCGGCCGTCTCGACCGTCGCGCCGGCCCAGATGCGAAGGCCGGGCGGAGCGTCGCGGTAACCGTTGATGTCGTAGGCGGCGTTCTCCGCTTCGAGCAGCGCGTCTATCTTCTTGGGAACCGACGCCTGCACGTCGGCGGCAAGACCTGCGAACCAGGGGTCGGCAATCTTCAGACAGACCGACGTGGACGAGCGCGCCGCCGGATCGGCCGCCAGAAATGCGGCCCAGTCGGAGTTGTCCACCCAGTCGGCAATGGCCGCGAGATTGCTCTCGCTCCGCGCGATCAACCCCTTGAGGCCGCCGACCTCCGCGCCCCAGGCAAGACCGTCGAGTGCGTCCTCGACGCAAACCATCGACGGTGTATTGATCGTCTCGCCGCGGAATATTCCTTCGATCAGCTTGCCGCCGGAAACCATCCGGAAGATTTTCGGCATCGGCCAGGCGGGGCTGTGCGACAGCAGCCGGTCGACGGCGCGCGGCGACAAAGCGATCATGCCATGCGCGGCCTCGCCGCCCATCACCTTCTGCCACGACCAGGTCACGACATCGAGCTTCGGCCAGGGCAAGTCCATCGCGAATACGGCGGACGTCGCATCGCAGATCGTCAGACCCGCGCGGTCGTCGGGAATCCAGTCGCCGTTCGGAACGCGGACGCCGGACGTCGTGCCGTTCCAGGTGAATACGGCATCGCGGGCCGGATCCCACAGCGACAGAGCGGGAAGCTCGCCGTAATCCGCTTCGAAGACGCGGGCGTCGTCCAGCTTCAACTGCTTGAGCGTATCGTTGACCCAGCCGGCGCCGAAGCTTTCCCAGGCGAAAAGATCCACGCCCCGGGGACCGAGCAGCGACCACAAAGCCATTTCCACGGCACCGGTGTCGGACGCGGGAACGATCCCCAGCCGGTAGTCCTCGGGAATGCCGAGCATCTCGCGGGACTTGTCGATCACGGCCTTGAGCCGCGCCTTGCCCGGCGACGACCTGTGCGAGCGACCGGTGAGCGCGGCGGCGAGCGCGGCGGCGGACCAGCCGGGACGTTTGGCGCAGGGACCTGATGAAAAACAGGGATTGGCCGGGCGGATGCCCGGCTTGGAAGGCAGTTCTGTCATTTGTCGTCTCTCCCTCACAGAAGAGCTGCGACCCGTTGGGGGGTCGTGGCCCACTGACGAAGTTATGTGCAGCGCACAAAAAAGGCAATCGAAGTTTGCGAATTGCGTTTATCTGCGGTGTTTCGCCGCAAGGCGAAAAGCGGCATAAACCGGGAACGCCTCCCGCGAAACCGGAAATTCATGACGATCGACCAGATAATAGCCTTCGCCGTCATCGCCGCCTCCCTCGGTCTCTTCGCCTGGGGGAAGCTTCGCTACGATGTGGTCGCAATGCTCGCCCTCGTGGTTTCGGTGGCAACCGGAATCGTGCCGGCCGACACGGCGTTCAGCGGTTTTGCCGACCCGGCCGTCGTCACGGTCGCCGCCGTCCTGATCATCAGCCAGGCGCTCCAGAAATCCGGCGCGATCGGGATCCTGTCCGAGTCCATCGGCCGCCTCTCGAACAACGCAACGATCCAGATTACCGCCCTGACCGCGACCGTCGCGGTGCTGTCGGCGTTCATGAACAACGTGGGCGCGCTGGCGTTGATGCTCCCGATCGCCCTGCAGGCGGCGAGTTCGGCGAACATTCCGGCGTTGCGCGTCCTGATGCCGCTGGCATTCGGTTCGTTGCTCGGCGGCCTGGCGACCCTGATCGGAACGCCGCCGAACATCATAATCTCCAGTTACCGTGCGGAAGCGCTCGGCGGATCCTTCGGCAGCGGCGGAGGATTCGGAATGTTCGACTTCGCACCGGTCGGCGCCCTCGTCGCGATCGCCGGCGTCGCGTTTGTATCGCTGATCGGATACCGGCTTATACCGCATCGCGAAAGCGGGGACCGCGCGCGCGAAGAACTGATGAAGATCGACGAATACGTTACCGAACTGGAGGTTCCGGAAGGCTCCGATTTGATCGGCAAGCCCATCCGCGAGCTGGTCGTTCTGGCCGATGGCGATATTTCGGTGGTCGCGATCGAGCGTCAGGGCCAGAAGGACCTCGCGCCGCCGTGGTACACGAGAATGCGCGAGGGCGACCACTTGATCATCGAAGGCGGCACGGACGCGATCGCCATGGCGACGGAGCAGTCCGGGTTCTCTCTGGTGCACGACCGGCACATCGCCTCCGATGCCCTCTCCTCCGACGAGGTCATCGTCATCGAGGCAGTCGTCAATCCCGGTTCGCGGCTCGACGGACGGACGGCGCGCGGCCTCCGCATAAACTCGCGGTACAGCGTCAACATTCTCGCCGTCGCCCGTCAGGGCAAACCGATCCGGGACCGGATCGGCCATATCCGGTTCCGCGCGGGCGACGTCATCCTGTTCCAGGGGCCCGAACAGGTACTCTACGAGGCGCTCAATTCGCTCGGATGCCTGCCGCTCGCCGAACGGGAAATCTCTATCGGCGGCAGCCGCAGCTTTCTGCCCCTCGGAATCTTCGCAGCGGCGATCGCGGTCGCCGCCTTCGGCCTCCTGCGCATCGACGTCGCATTCGTCGCGGCCGTCGTCGCGCTGGTGGCCACCCGGCTATTCCCGATCCGCGATCTCTACGACAGCGTCGAATGGCCCGTCATTGTCCTGCTAGGCGCCTTCCTGCCCGTCGGCGCGGCCCTGGACAACACGGGTGCGACCGGACTGCTGGCCAACGGGCTGACCTCGACGGCGGACGGAATGCCGATCTGGGTGGTGCTCGCCGCCATCATGACGCTCGCCGCCCTGCTCAGCGCGGTGATCAACAACGCCGCGACGGCCGTCCTGATGGCGCCCATCGCGGTATCGGTGGCAAAACTCCTCGAGGCCCCGGTCGACGCGTTCCTGATGGCCGTCGCGATCGGCGCGTCGAGCGCGTTCCTGACGCCGATCGGCCACCAGTCGAATCTCCTTGTAATGGGTCCCGGCGGTTACCGGTTCGGCGACTACTGGCGTCTGGGCCTGCCGCTGACCGTCGTGACCTTCGCGGCGGCGACGCCGCTGCTGATGCTGTTCTGGGGCGGCTGATCCGCCAAACAACGCAGGCCGACCGGTGCCGCACAGACGGAATCGCGATAAGCTGACCGCTCACGAAGAGACGAAACCGACATGCCGATACAGCTCTACGAACTCGTCGGAAAGGACGACCGCCGCTTCAGCCCCTATTGCTGGCGCACCCGGATGGCGCTCGAACACAAAGGCCTCGCCTACGAGACGATCCCCGTCCGGTTTACCGACAAGGACCTGATCGGCTTTTCGGGGCAGGACCGCGTGCCGGTCCTCCGCGACGGCGACGCGGTGGTCGCCGATTCCTGGGCGATCGCGGAGTATCTAGAAGAGACCTATGCGGACGCGCCGTCGCTTTTCGGCGGCGAAACCGGTCACGGGCTCGCACGGTTCCTGAACGCCTGGACCGACCGTACGCTGCATCTTGCCCTGATAAGGCTCGTCATCGCCGACATACTGGCGCATGTCGATCCGGCCGACCGCGACTATTTCATCGAGAGCCGCTCGGCGCGGTTCGGAAAGCCCCCGGCGCAGGTGCAGACGCGGTCCGAGGACGATCTCGAACTGTTCGCCAATGCCGTCGGGGTCGTTCGTGCCGCGCTTGACGGGCAGGATTTCCTGTCCGGCGCCGCGCCGGCCTACGGCGACTACATCGTTTTCGGCGCGTTTGCGTGGGCCCGCGGCATCAGCGACTTTCCGCTGCTCGCAGCCGGCGACCCGGTCCGGGTGTGGCGCGACCGACTGCTCGACATGTATGGCGGCATGCCGCGATCCGTGCCGGGATACGACATCTGACGCCGTTTCCGATGCGGCGAATGCGCCTATACTGTCTTTGACATGGACGACAAGCCGCACATCCTGGTCGTCGACGACGACACGAGGCTCCGGGAGCTTCTGAGCCAGTATCTGGGCGAGAACGGATTCCTCGTGACCACGGCCGAAGACGCCTCTGCCGCCCGTGCCAAGATGCGCGGGCTGGTTTTCGATCTTCTCGTCGTCGACGTGATGATGCCGGGCGAAAACGGCCTCGAACTCACGGAGTCGCTCCGGATGACCTCGTCGATCCCGATCCTGATCCTGACGGCGATGGGCGATTCGGACGACCGCGTCCATGGGCTCGAACGGGGCGCAGACGACTACCTGACGAAACCGTTCGAACCACGCGAACTCGTGCTTCGCATAGAATCCATCCTGCGCCGCGCCGCACCGCAGCCGGCGACGGGTACGATCCGGATGGGAGACTGCAGTTTCGATCTCGGCCGTCGCGAATTGCGCCGCTACGACGCCATCGTGCGGCTGACGACCATCGAGGCGAACCTGTTGACGACGCTTGCCCGCAGTCCGGGCGCGACCCTGTCGCGCGAGGATCTCCTCCGCCAGGGCAGCATCGACGGCAACGAACGGACCGTCGACGTGCAGGTAACCCGGCTGCGTCGAAAAATCGAGGTCGACCCTCGCGAACCGCGCTACCTTCAGACCGTCCGGGGCCAGGGCTATGTCCTGCTTCCGGACTGATCGCGCGGTGGGCATGCGATGACCGGGGCCCGGTTTCGCATCGCGCTGAAGCGCTACCTGCCGAAGTCCTTCCTCGGACGGTCGATCATGATCATCATCACGCCGTTGATCGTGGTTCAGGTCGTGTCGACGTGGATATTCTACGATCGCCACTGGGACACTGTAACGCGGCGGCTGGCGGATTCCGTCGCCGCCGAGATTGCCCTCATCATAAACGCGCAAAGCTATTTCCGCGGATCCGAAGAGCCCGCCTGGGCGCAGAATTTCGCCTCTGAACTCGGCTTCGCGACCAGTTTCCGGCCGGGCGAGATACTCCCGAACGCACCACCCGTCCTCGGGACGGGCATTCTCGATACGCGGCTGTCGAACGCGTTGCGCGAACGCGTGCGCCGACCGTTCCAGATCGACACGTGGAGCCACAACCGGCTTGTGCAGATGAAGATCCAGCTCCCCGACGGCGTAATGGAAGTCTTCGTCCCGCGAGAGCGCCTGTTCAGTTCGACGACCTATCTGTTCGTGATGTGGATGGTAGGGACGTCGCTGCTGCTGTTTGCGGTCGCCACGATGTTCATGCGCAACCAGGTTCGCCCGATCCGCCGGCTGGCCGACGCGGTGGACGATTTCGGCAAGGGCCGCGATGTCCCGGACTTCCGCCCCGAGGGCGCGACGGAGATTCGCCGGGCCGCCGCTGCGTTCGAGCGGATGAGAAGCCGCATCCAGAACGCGTTGACGCAGCGCACCGAAATGCTCGCTGGCGTTTCGCACGATTTGCGAACGCCGCTGACGCGCATGAAGCTGCAGTTGGCGATGCTGGGAGACACGAAGGAAGCGAACGAGTTGAAGGAAGATCTCCGCGAGATGGAGATCATGGTCGAGGAATTTCTCGCATTCGCCCGCGGCGAGGGCACCGAAGAGGCGATCGACACGGATGTCGGCGAAATCGTCCGGTCCATAGCGGAATCGGCGGCAACCGAGGGCCGCAACGTCGAGATATCGATGCAGGGCGATCTGTTCATCCCGGCGCGGCCGAATGCCCTGCGCCGTTGCCTGACCAATCTCGTCACCAATGCGCTGACGCATGCGGAACAGGTGACGCTCAGCGCCACCCGAAAGCCGTCCGTCGTCGAGTTCGTCGTGGACGACGACGGCCCGGGCATCCCGGCACACGAACGCGACGCCGTCTTCAAGCCCTTCTACCGGCTGGACGCCTCGCGGAATCCCAATACCGGCGGAACCGGTCTGGGCCTGTCCATCGCCCGCGATCTCGCCCGCGGACACGGCGGCGACGTTGCGCTCGGGGACTCGCCGCTGGGCGGCCTCAGGGCGACAGTGCGAATTCCCGTCTGATTCCCCCTGCGCACGGGAATCGCGAGGCAACGAATTTCAGAACAGCCGCACGCCGTTTGCCACCTTCCTGTCGATGTCGACGAGCACGACTTCTCCGTCGTCGTCGGGAAACCCGAGAACCAATACTTCCGACATGAACTTGCCGATCTGTTTCGGGGGGAAGTTCACGACCGCCGCCACCTGCCGGCCGGGCAGCGTTGCGGGGTCGTAATAGCGCGTGATCTGGGCGGATGTCTTCTTTTCGCCGATGCCGTCGCCGAAATCGATCCACAGCTTGATCGCCGGTTTTCGGGCTTCGGGGAACGCCTCGGCCCGCAGGATCGTTCCGGCGCGAATATCGACCCGCAGGAAGTCGTCGAATTCTATGGTCATGGCGTCGCTCCCGTCGCACGAGATCGGGAGTGTAGGAG
>JAYQUR010000086.1:0-11730 GCA_038148075.1 Alphaproteobacteria bacterium
ATGCCGAGCAGCCCCGCCAGGATTTTGCGGCGCAGTCTATTGGGTCGAATAAACATTAGTTATCAATATATTGAGCAATATAATTCATCTATTATATTAAATATTTCGAAGGCCGATTCTCATCGGACCGGAATTCATCTCGCCGGACTTTCGCCGTGTTGGTAGTGTGCGGCATGCAAGCAGAAAGAAGGCAATGACGTCTACAGCAATCGTTACGGTTCTGGGCGAGGACCGGCCCGGCCTGGTTGCCGCGATCACGCGTAGCCTGTGGGAACTCGGCGCCAACCTCACCGACACGAGCTTTTCGGTTCTCGGCGCGGGCGCGGACTTCTCGGCCGTCTGCGAACTGCCGGCCGGACTGGGCATCGAGGAGGTTGCGGCATGCCTGCAGGGAACGGCGGAACTGGCCGGGGCGGAGATTTCCGTGCGGCCCTATCTCTACGATTCCCTCCACGGCCCCGAAGGCGACGTCACCCACCGGATCGAAGTCAGCGGCGGCGACCAGCCGGGCCTCGTCGCCCGCCTGTGCGAGACCTTCGTCGAATTCAAGGCGAACATCGTATCGCTCCACGCCGGCCCGCTGGCGCACGATCACGACCGCTACGTCATCCGGCTGTCGGTCTGGATTCCCGACGCCGCGGCCGACGCCTGCATCGCGACCGTCGCCAACACCGCGCAGGCGCTCGGCCTTACCTGCGTTGCAGACAGGGCCTGACGCCGCCTTCCTGCCGCCGTTCAGGCAGCGCTTCCCCTGGTGCGGGGGCGATCTTCAGACCGTGCGGAACTATCTCGTGCGCTGCGAGGCCGACCTGTCGCCGTGGCCGTTGCGCCGGCTTGAAGTTCCGACGCGGGATGCGCCGGCCGATCCCATGCTTGCCGCGTGGCACGTCCCCGACGAACGAGACGGCGCTGCCGAACGGCCGTGCGTGGTGCTGATCCATGGCCTGACCGGGTGCGAGGGCAGTTTTTACGTCCTCGAGACGGCGCGCTACCTGCTTTCCGCGGGCTATCCCGTCGTCCGCGCGAACCTGCGCGGTTCGGGGCCGTCACGCGCGGTTTGCAAAGGACATTACTGCGCCGGTTCCAGTGCGGATATCGCCGATCTCGTCGCCGGATTGCCCGAAGAGGCGGTGTCCGGCGGGGTCGTGCTCGTCGGCTACTCGCTCGGCGGCAATATCGTCCTGAAATACCTCGCGGAGGCGGGTGAGGATGCGGCGGTCTCCTGCGCAGCGGCGGTCTCCGCTCCGATCGAGCTTTCCGCCGCGTCGCGCCGGATGATGGCGCTGCGCAACCGCCTCTATCACCGATGGCTGCTGGCGAGGATGAAGGAGGAGGCGCAGGGAGGAGCGGCGGCGGTCAGCGGGGCGGAGAAACGGGCGATCGAGGCGGCCCGAAGCGTCTACGAATACGACGAGCGCTTCATCGCGCCCCGTTTCGGATTCGCCGACGCCGAAGAATACTACACGCGGTGCTCGGCGAAGGGTATGCTTCGCGACATACGGCGGCCCGCGCTTCTGCTGCATGCCCGGAACGATCCCTGGATACCGGCCGGGGCCTACGACGAGACGGTTTCGTCTTCGTCGCCGTCCATAACCGCTATCGTCGCTCCCGGCGGCGGCCATGTCGGTTTTCACGGAAGCGATCGCGAAACGCCTTGGCATAATCTCTGCATCGGCACATTTATCGAGAGGCATACCGGCGAATAACCGGGGGAGGGAACACATGGTCGGACGCAAACTGGGAGCAAGCGAGGTCGGATATCCGGATTTCGATCCGGGTAGCAGCCAGGAGGGCCGCGTCTTCGATTTCACGAGCCATCAGCGTGCCCGCGAAGCGCTCGAACTGATTCTGTCGATGCCGGGCAACGGCTTCAACGTTTTCGTGCTTGGCGAGAACCGTTCGGGCCGGCTGACCAGTACGGTCGAGTTCCTGACCGATGCCGTGGAAAACCGCCCGCCGCCCACGGACTGGGTTTACGTCAACAATTTCGCACGGAGTTGGGAACCGATACCGGCGGCGCTTCCCGCCGGCCAGGGGCGCAAGTTCCGGGACCGGATGGCGGGTCTCGTCGAGAATATCTCGGAAGCCTTGCGGGCCGCGTTCGGTGGCGCGGATTTCCAGAAACGGGTGCAGGAAGAAGGCGACGCGGCGCGTCAGAAGATAAACGCCGACATGGAAGCGGTCCGCGGCGAAGCGCGGCGGCACGGCCTCGACATTCTGCAGACGCCGCAGGGACCGATGATCGTCGCCGTCGACGGTGAGGGGAAACCCGTCCCGCCGGAAGCGATGAACGACGAGCAGAAGGCGGCAATCGAGGCACAGGGACCGGTGCTGGCCGAACGAATCCGGGAGATCAGCCGGGAGGCGGCGACGGTTCAGACGGCGCTGCAGACGCGCACGCTGGAGCTTGGCCGCCAGACTGCCGACTTTACGTGCGGTCCCCTGATCGAGGCCTTCGCGGCCGATTTTTCGGAGATTCCGGATCTGACGCGGTGGCTGGTCGCATTGAAGGCGGACATTATCGAGAACTACCGGATATTTCTCCCGGCCCCCGAAGAGGCGGAACGCCCGCCGGAGTTGGAACCCGCCCTCCGGTATGCAGTCAATCTTCTCGTCGATCATCAGGGTGCGAAGCATGCCCCGATCGTCGTCGAGCCGAATCCCACTTACGAGAATCTGTTCGGCCGCATCGAATACCGGCAGTCGCCGCGCGGAATGGATACTGACTTCACGCTCGTTCGCGGCGGCGCGTTCCACCGGGCGAATGGGGGCATCCTGGTTCTGCGCGCCGAAGGCGTCGCTTCGGCGCCCGGCAGCTGGGAGGCCATAAAGGCGGCGTTGCGCGATGACGAACTGCGTATCGAGGAGCCATTCCGCAGCTCCGGCCCTGCGGTCGCCGGCGCGCCGTCCCCCCAGTCGATACAGCTCGATCTGAAGGTCGTCCTCGTGGGTTCCCCGCGCTGGTATTACACTTACTTTTCCGCCGATCCCGAGTTCCAGAGCTACTTCAAGCTCAAGGCCGATATCGATCCCGATATGGAAGCGTCTACTGGAAATCTGGCGAATTACGCCGGCATGATCCGGACGATGGCGCGCGCATCGGAAATCGGCGAAGGGCGGTGCGACGATACGGCGGTATCGTTCCTGCTCGGACTGGCGTCGCGATGGGCCGCCGACCGCCGGAAACTCTCGTCGCAGTTCGAGCGCGTCAGCGACGTTATCGAGGAAGCGTGCCGTATAGCCAAGGAGGCAGACGCCGCCACGATTACGAAAGACCTCGTGGTTCGGGCGCTGGAGGCGAACCGCCGGCGAAACGCCCGCATCGAGGATCGTATCCAGCAACAGATCGCCGAGAAGTCGGTCCTGATCTCCACGGCTGGACGAAAGGTCGGCCAGATCAATGCGCTGACCGTTCGCGATCTCGGAGACCACGCCTTCGGAACGCCCAGTCGCGTAACCGCGAGCGCTTCGGTCGGCCGACGGGGGGTTCTGAACATCGAACGCGATGTCGGCCTCGGCGGGCCCATCCAGCAGAAAGGGGCGCTGGTGCTGCAAGGGTGGCTCTCCGGGCGTTTCGCGCGCCGCTTTCCGCTGTCGTTCAACGTCTCCATTACCTTCGAGCAATCTTACGGAGGCGTCGATGGCGACAGCGCGTCGCTCGCGGAACTCGTCTGCATTCTTTCCGATCTTTCCGGGGTTGCCGTCCGTCAGGATCTCGCCATTACCGGCTCGGTCAATCAGCACGGCGAGGCTCAGGCGATCGGCGGTGCCCATCACAAGATCGAGGGCTTCTTCCGGACCTGCAAGGAAGCGGGCGCGCTCGACGGTTCCCACGGAGCGGCGTTGCCGCTCGCCAACGAACACAATCTCGTCTTGTCGGAAGAGGTGGCTGCTGCTGTGGCCGACGGATCGTTCTCCGTCTACAGCATCGCCAGCATCGAGGACGCCGTCGAGCTGTTCATGGAGACGCCGGCGGGGACGCCCGGCCCGGATGGCGGCTATCCGCCCGATAGCGTCTTCGGGAAGGTCGTTACGCGGCTCGAGGAATACGACCGGATCCTTGCCGAACGCGACGGCGCTTTTTGATCGCGATCGACCCGGCGCGGCGCAGGAAGCTTCTTATCCGTCCCGCAGCCGGCGGCTGACTTCCACGGCGGCATATGTGAGAACGCCGTTCGCGCCGGCGCGCTTGAAGGCGAGCAGGCTCTCGGCGATCACGCGATCCCAGTCGAGCCAGCCGTTCAGGGCCGCGCCTTTCATCATCGCGTACTCGCCCGAGACCTGATAGGCGTAGGTCGGCATGCCGAACTCGTCCTTCACGCGGCGCACGATATCCAGGTAGAACAGGCCCGGTTTCACCATCACCATGTCGGCCCCCTCGGCGATGTCGAGCGCCACTTCGCGCAACGCTTCGTCGGAATTGGCGGGATCCATCTGATAGGTTTTCTTGTCGCCGCCGCCTAGATTGGGCGCCGAGCCGACGGCGTCGCGGAACGGTCCGTAGAGAGCGGAGGCGTATTTCGCGCTGTAGGCGAGGATGCGGACGTCGCCGAACGCGGCGTCGTCGAGGGCCTTGCGGATCGCGCCGACGCGCCCGTCCATCATGTCGGACGGCGCAATGACGTCGCATCCCGCCTGGGCCTGGACGACCGCCTGGCGCGTCAGCACAGCGAGCGTCTCGTCGTTGACGATGTAGCCGTCGCGCAACAGCCCGTCGTGGCCGTGGCTGGTGAACGGGTCGAGCGCGACGTCGCACATGACGCCGAGACCGGGATGCGCTCCCTTGACGGCTTCCACCGCCCGGCAGACGAGGTTCTCGGGATTGACGGCTTCGCTGCCGTCCTCATCCTTCAACGCGGGATCGATCGCCGGGAAGATCGCGATCAGCGGA
The DNA here is from genome assembly GCA_038148075.1 of Alphaproteobacteria bacterium. GTDB lineage: Bacteria > Pseudomonadota > Alphaproteobacteria > MPNO01 > UBA830 > JAYQUR01. The sequence goes on from JAYQUR010000086.1 coordinate 4,892, forward strand.
ATGCCGAGATCGACCGCCTTGCCGGCCTCGTCGACAAGCGCGGCGATCGAATGACGCTGGATACCCGGCAGCGACGCGATATCGGCATGCGCCTCGTCGCTGTCGTGGACGAAGACCGGCCAGATGAAATCGGCCGGCGTCAGCGTGTTCTCGGCGACGAGACGGCGGTTCCAGTCGTCGCGGCGGTTACGGCGCATCCGCGTGACGGGGAACCGCCCGAGCCCGAAATCCCTCCCGGCCATGTGCGTCGCCTCAGACCGCGGCCAGAGCCTGATCGAGATCGGCGATGATGTCGTCGATATGCTCGATGCCGATGCTGAGACGGACGTAGGCATCGCTGACACCCGTCTGTGCCTGCTCCTCCGGGGAAAGCTGCGAATGCGTCGTCGTTGCGGGGTGGATCGCCAGGCTTCGCGAGTCGCCGATATTCGCGACGTGATAGAAGAGTTTCAGCGCATTGATGAAGGCCTGGCCCGCTTCCTTGCCGTTGTCCTTGAACTCGAACCCGACGAGGCCGCCGTATCCACCCGACATCACGGCATCGGCGCGGCGTTTCTCCTCGCCGCCCATCAGGCTCGGGTGGATGACCTTGCCGACCTTCTCGTGCTTCGACAGCCAGGCGGCGACGGCGGTGGCGTTCTCGCAGTGGGCGCGCATGCGGAGCGGCAGCGTTTCCAGCCCCTGGAGGAACATGAACGCGTTGAACGGGCTCATCGCGGAGCCGAGGTCGCGCAGCAGCGTGACCCGTGCCTTGATGATGTAGGCGACGGGGCCGAGCGGCTTTACCGCCTCGGTCCAGATCGCCCCGTGGTAACTGGGATCGGGCTGGTTCAGTATCGGGAAGCGGTCCTTGTGCGCTTCCCAGTCGAAATTGCCGCCATCGACGACGATGCCGCCGATGGAGGTGCCGTGGCCGCCGATGTATTTCGTCGTCGAATGCATGACCACGGCGGCGCCGTGTTCGAACGGTCGGCACAGAATCGGCGCCGCGGTATTGTCCATGATCAGCGGCACGCCGAGATTTCGGCCGATTTCGGCCACTTCCTTGATCGGAAATACCTCGAGCTTCGGGTTTGGCAGCGTTTCCGCATAATAGCACCGCGTGCGATCGTCGGTCGCGCGCGCGAACGCTTCGGGATCCGACGGATCCACGAACCGGCACTCGATGCCCATGTCCTTGAGCGTATTCGCGAACAGGTTCCAGGTGCCGCCGTAGAGGTCGGTCGACGCGACGAAGTTGTCGCCTGCGTGCGTGATATTCTGGACCGAGAATGCCGAGGCGGATTGGCCTGACGATAAAGCGAGTGCCGCCGCGCCGCCCTCGAGGGCGGTGATGCGCTGTTCCAGCACGTCCTGCGTGGGGTTCATTATCCGCGTGTAGATGTTCCCCATCTCCGCCAGGCCGAACAGGTTTGCCGCATGGTCGGTATCGTTGAACTGATAGGAAGTCGTCTGGTAGATCGGCACCGCGACGGCGGTCGTGGTTTCATCCCGGCGCCAGCCGGCGTGGATGGCGATCGTTTCCGGATTTTTGCTGTCGGTTCCCATCAATCTTCCCCCTGATGTCAAGTTTCCCGGGCGGACCCGAAGGGCTTCTGCGGCCGGATTACGTGGGCCGGCCGAACCTGTCAAGAAATCCCGCAGCGGGAAGGTCTTTCGCCATTAAGCCAAAATTAAGGCTTATCGTTCATTTTTACCCTTGAACCTTTGTCAAATTCACGCCTGTTCGGGGGAATGAACTGGTGAAAGAGGTATATTTCGAGACGATCCGTCTCATCGAGCGGCTGCATCGCCAGTTTCTCGAAGTCGTCAAAGTAGAGCTCGACCGCTGCGGCGTCGTCGACATCAACAACATCCAGGCCCTTATTCTGGCGAATATCGGCAGGGAGGAGCTGACCGTCGGCGAACTGACCAACCGCGGCTACTATCTGGGCTCCAACGTTTCGTACAACGTCAAGAAGATGGTCGAGAACGGCTATCTCGAGCAGGAGCGTTCGCATCACGACCGCCGGTCGGTGCGCGTTCGCGTTTCGCAAAAGGGCCTCGAGGTCTGCGATCTGATCGCGGCGCTTCACGAACGTCATATCGCGCAGCTCGACGACAGCCCGATTTCGGCGGAACTTCCCGACGTCAACAATTCGCTACGCCAGCTCGAACGGTTCTGGACCGACGACCTGATGTACGGCAGCCGCCCCGCGCGTGCCGCCGGCGGCGCTGCCTGAACCCCGCGGCTACGCACTACCCCGAACAGAAACGGCGCCCCGGAGGGCGCCGTTTTCGTTTGCAGGGCCGGCTCGGCTGCGGGCCGGAACCGAAGTCAGTTGACCAAGGCCTCGACGCCGTCCCGGTTCCGTAGCGCATCGCGCAGCTTCGACAGTGCCTTGCCTTCGATCTGACGGATACGCTCCTTGGTGACGCCGAAAGTCTCGCCGATCTCCGCAAGGGTGATCTTGTCGTCGGTAAGGAACCTTTGCCGGATCACGTCTCGTTCGCGCGGCGTCAGGTGTTCCATCGCTTCCTTGATCCACGCGGAGCGGGTCTCGCTGTCGATCAAATCTCCCACCACCGCTTCCGGGGAAGGAGCCTCATCGGCGAGAAGATCCATGAACTCGTCCGCTTCGCTGTCGCCGATCGTTGCGTTGAGCGACTGGTCGGGCCTGGAGAAGTGCGCCTCCATCCGTTCGACGGCGGCGAGCGGCACGCCGAGCTCGTCGGCGATTGTCTGGCGCTGGTCGCCGGTCATGCGCGCCGACGAATTATCGGTCATGCGCGCGCGCAACTTGCGCAGGTTGAAGAAAAGGCTCTTCTGCGCCGGCGTCGTTCCGATGCGGACAATCGACGAATTGCGGACGATATATTCCTGCATTGCCGCCAGGATCCACCATGTCGCATAGGTCGAAAAACGGACGTTGCGGTCCGGGTCGAAGCGGTTCGCGGCCTCGAGGAGGCCGGTATTGCCCTCCTGAATCAGGTCGCCGACCGGCATTCCGTAGCCTTTGAATTTTGACGCGATCCTGACCACGAGGCGGATATGCGCCTCGATGATTTCGTGCAGCGCGGCCGCATCCTGGTCGTCGCGCCAGCGCCGTGCGAGGTCGGCCTCGTATTCCCGCTCAAGCAGCGGTGCATCCATTGCCTGGGCGATGTAGCGCCGGTCGTTCTTGTCGGGGAAATTTCCGTTCGAAGCGGCCATTTCGCCTTCCTTTCCAGTCGGACCCCGTTTGCCCGTACACGCCGGGAAAGGGGATTATCCGTTTTAGGTTTCGAGTCGATAATATCGGTACCGAACCGCCCTCCGCAAGTAAATTATCGACTCGATATTGTCTTTGGGGGGGCTCTCGCTATTTTACCGTTTCGTTCAATACGAAAATGCGCCCGGGCGGGATCATCCGCTATCGGAAGCGCGACGTCGAAATCAGATGCCAGGTGTGGAGAAGGCGGGGTGCATGGCAGAAAATAACGCAGATAAATCAAATGCCTGAGCGGGAACGTATCGTCGAGCTGGTGGACCGGCTGAGCCGGATCGCCCATACGCTTCAATTTTCCGGAGGTTTGAATCCGGCGCAGTGGGAAGCGCTGCGTTTCGTTTCGCGTGCGAATCACAGGACTTGTTCGCCGGGCGCACTGGCCGAATTCATGGGCACAACCAAGGGAACGGTCTCGCAGACGATAAAGGCGCTTGAAGCGAAGGGCCTGGTTCAACGCGGTCCTGTCGCGGGAGACGGGCGTGCGGTCCGGATCGGCATCACGGAGGCGGGCAGCGAGTTGCTGCGCAAGGATCCGCTCGGCGCCATACACGACGCCCTGACGACCTGCTCCCCCGAAGACCGGCTCCAGCTCGTGGACGGAATGGAACGGCTGGTCGGAGCCGTTCAGAAGTCCGTCGGCGCCGCCGAATTCGGCCGCTGTACGGACTGCGAACATTACCGGCCGGAGCGGTGCCGCGAGACCGACTCGGTCGGCTGCCGGTGCGCGGTCTCCGGCGAGCTGTTCTCGGCGCTGGAGATCGACAAGATCTGCGGCGATTTCAGCCGCAGTGCCGCATCCTGAAATTTCGATAGGTCAGGCCGCGCAGGCGCGCTGATAGTCTTCCATCGCCGATCGGATGTCGGGCGGGATGTCGATCGTGCTCATTGTCTTTTTCGACGCGACGACGGTGACGAAACTTCCCCGCAGTATCTCCAGATCGCCGTCATGGCCGACGACGTCGTACGATATGGACGACCGGCCGAGCCGGGTCAGGATCAGCGACAGGTCCATGGTCTGGCCCATCCGGCGAGCTTCCTTGAAGTCGACTTCGACATGGACCAGCGGAAACATGCGCTGCTCGTCCTGGAACTGCCGTGCGAAATCGACGCCCAGCCGTTTGATCAGCCAGTCCTCGAAAAGGTCGTTGAACATGCGAAAGAACTCCGCATAGAAAACGATCCCGGCGGGATCGGACTCGGCAAATCTGATGTCCCGGCGCACGGTAAACGCACCCTCGGGGATGGCTGGCGCTGTCATGACGCGGCTTGAGTCTCCCGGCGAAGCAAAGCCGCTTCTATCGCTATTGCCCCCCCATGACAAGGCGCAGAGAGGGCTCCTTCCTGGCGTCGTTCGCTGCCGATTTCTTGCCCAGCCGGAACGTTACCGTGGTTCCGACGCCGGGGCTGCTGTCGATGGCGAGCGCGCCGCCATGCTGTTCAGCCAGCGCCTTGGAAAGGGGAAGACCGAGGCCCGTGCCGGTGTGACGCCGGTTCATGGCGCTGTCGACCTGGCCGAACGGCGACAGCGCGACATCGATCTCGCCCTTGGTCATGCCGATGCCGGTGTCCGTGACGGATATCTCGGCAGCGTCCGGGAGGTCTTCGATCTTGACGGTCACGACACCGCCGTCGGGGGTGAACTTGATCGCGTTGCCGACCAGGTTGAAGAGAATCTGCATCAGCTTCCGCTCGTCGGCGTCGATCGCAATGTTCGGTGTGCTCGGCTCGGCGACGAGGGGCACGTTTTCCGCTTCCGCCCGTTCCCGCATGATTCGCAGACATTTCTCGATGCACCCGTTCAGATCGATCCTTTCGATATGCAGCTCGAGATGGCCGGCTTCCAGCTTGGAGTAGTCGAGCAAGTCGTTGATCACGCCCAGCAGGTGTCCGCCGCTTTGGCGGATATCTCCGGCATAGTCGCGATACCGGTCGCTCCCGATCGGGCCGAAGACCTCCTGCAGCATGACTTCCGAGAAGCCGATAATGGCGTTCAGCGGGGTTCGCAGCTCGTGGCTGACATTCGCCAGGAATTCGGACTTCGCGCGGTTCGCCGCGTCCGCCGATTCCTTGGCGTGGCGGAGGTTCCATTCGGCGCGGCGCATTTCCGTGACGTCGTGGACGGCGCCGATGACGCGCATGATCCGGCCCGACGGTTCGGCGATCGCCTCGACCTCGGCACGGACGGCGCGCACTTCGTTGTCAGGCCGGATAATCCTGTATTCCTGGTCGTATTTGCCGCCCGTCGACAGCAGCCTTTTGTATGTGGACTGGACAATGTCGCGCGACGCCGGGTGGACCATCAGGAAGTACTGATTGATCGACAGCGGCTCGGTCTCCGGCGTTAGTCCGTGGATGTCGAACATGATGTCGGACCAGTACATGCGGCCGGTCTCGGTATTCCATTCCCAGACGCCCACTTCCGCCAGCTTCTGCGCGTGCGCGAGGCGCCGTTCGCTTGTCGACAGTTCGTGCTCGACGCGTTTGCGGGCCGTGATATCGGTGTATGTCGTCACCGTGCACCCGTTGTCTGCCCGTCGTTCCGTGAGCAGGACCCAGCGCCCGTTCTTCATGCGGATTTCGTGGGTGCCGTTGGCCGCCTTGTGCAAGGCGAGGCGTGTGGCGAGCCAAGCGTCGAGATCGCCGCCGGTCGATTGTTCGTCGATATACGGAAATACGAGCGCGACATGTTCCTCGAACGTCATGCCCTCGCGGATTTCCGGCAGTTCCGGCCGTCCCGCATGACCTTTGTGCAACAGCAATCGATCTTCTGCGCTCCAGAGAACGAAACCGTCGGAAATCTGGCCGATGATCGCTTGAAACTCGGCCGGACCGCGAGCCGCGACAGCGTTCGTATCGCCGCCGGCCGTCTGTCCCGCGACCGCTTCGCTGCGGAACGTGGCGGCGAGCACCGCGCCGAAGATGCACAGAACGCAGAACATCGATGCCGCGACAAGCAGCGCCGCGTGTCCCCCCACTGTCTCGTGCGCGACAAGCGTCGACAGCGCCGCCACCAGCAGCAGGCACATGAAGGTCCGCACGAACAGCGTCGGAAGCGCGTTCGGGAAGTTCGGTCTATCGGAGGACTTGTATAACATTCCGACCGGTATCTCCGGGCAGTAGGCCTACAAGATGTGGGATTTCGGGTTAAAGATTCGTTAAACGCACCTATGATCTTTTGTTGGCTGTCCGTCAGGAAAACTCCCGGTTGATTCCGGTCGTCTGGGGAGGGGCGGATCGCCGTTGGGAACCACAAGCGTGACGGGTTCGGGCCATAGCCGACAAGCGCGGGGGCAGGGAAGTACTGATCGAGTTCCAACAGATCGGAAATGTCGTCAAGGTAACGGCCGTCGACCCGGAGGCGCTTACCGAAGTCTCCATCATGGGCCCGCCATCGGCCGGGCAGGAAATGCTTAAACGTAACGTTATCAATAAGTTGAATTACGTTCTTTCCAAAAAAGACAAACGAAAATAGTCGGCGCCGACAATGGAATATTTCCTGCAGCAGTTGATCAACGGTCTCACCCTCGGAGCGATCTACGGGCTGATCGCCATCGGCTACACGATGGTCTACGGCATCATCGGCATGATCAA
>JAYQUR010000087.1:0-11679 GCA_038148075.1 Alphaproteobacteria bacterium
GGTTCATGCCGTGCGGCCGGCAGCGCGCCTCGATGCTCTCGCGTTCCTCGCTCGACAGGTCGCCGATCTCCAGCAGCCCGTCGACGAACAGCCGCAAACCGGCATCGGTCGGCAGGCGCCCGGCCGAGGTGTGCGGCGCATAGAGCAGGCCCATATCCTCGAGGTCGGCCATGACGTTCCGGATCGTCGCGGGCGACAGCGGATTGTCGAGCCGACGGGACAGCGTCCGCGAGCCGACTGGCTCGCCGGATTCGACGTATGCCTCGACGATCTCGCGAAAGATCTCGCGCGAGCGGTCGTTCAGTTCTCCGATGCTGCCTGACGCCGGACGGTCCATTTCCAACTCCGAAACGCGCTCGGAATGTAGTTTGGACGACCGGTTTGTCAACGATGGCCCTTCGGCCGTCTTTGCACCCCGCGCCCCGTCGCGCCCTCGACCCGCGCCCCGACGTGCGCAGCGGGCTTTACCTGCCGCCGGGCGTTGGATAGCTTGCGCGAAACCTCCAACGGAGAAATCCATGCGTCCTTCCGGCCGATCCCCCGATCAGATGCGGGCCGTCACGCTCGAAACCGGCTTCAGCCCCTACGCGGAGGGCTCCTGCCTGGCGCGGTTCGGCGATACGCACGTGCTGTGCAACGCCACCGTCGAAGAGCGCGTGCCGCCGTGGATGCGCAATTCGGGCCGCGGCTGGGTGACGGCGGAATACGGGATGCTGCCGCGTTCAACCCATGAACGCACCGATCGCGAAGCGGCGCGCGGCAAGCAGTCGGGGCGCACGCAGGAGATCCAGCGGCTGATCGGGCGGGCCTTGCGCGCCGTTGTCGATCTGGAGGCGCTGGGAGAGCGGCAGATCCGGGTCGATTGCGACGTCATTCAGGCCGACGGCGGGACGCGTACCGCCTCCATTACCGGCGCCTGGGTCGCGCTCAAGATTGCGACGGACGGGCTGATGCGGTCCGGGGCGTTGGGCAAGGACCCCATCACGGGGTCGATCGCCGCTATTTCCTGCGGCCTCTATGAGGGCGCGGCGGTGCTGGACCTCGACTATGCGGAGGATTCCAACGCCGAAGCGGACGCGAACTTCGTGCTGACCGGCGAGGGCGGCATTGTGGAAATCCAGGGCACCGCCGAAAAGGACCCGTTCTCGGAGGCAGCGTTCCTCGAACTGCTCGAACTCGCCAAGAAGGGCGTCGGCGAGCTGACGACCGCTCAGCGCATGGCGCTCGCGGCCGACTGATGGCGCGTCGTTTCGCCGAGGACCGCCTGGTCATCGCCAGTCACAACCCCGGCAAGGTACGGGAGATCGGCGAGCTGCTCGCGCCTTGGAATATCGAGGTCGTTTCGGCAGCGGAACTGAATCTGCCGGAGCCGGAGGAAACCGGCGACAGTTTCGTTGCGAATGCGAAACTAAAAGCCGATGCCGCGGCGTTTGCGGCAAATCTTCCGGCGTTGGCCGACGATTCGGGCCTTGCGGTCGAAGCGCTCGGCGGCGCCCCCGGTATCTACTCCGCGCGGTGGGGCGGGCCGGAAAAGGACTTCGATGCGGCGATGGCGCGGGTCGACCGTGAACTCGCGGGCGGCGAAAACCGCCGCGCGCGCTTCGTCTGCGCGCTTGCCCTTACCTGGCCCGACGGCCATTGCGAGATCTTCGAGGGGGAAGTGTGGGGCGATCTGGTCTGGCCGCCGCGGGGCGACCGCGGTTTCGGCTACGACCCGATGTTCCGGGCCGACGGCGACGCGGGCACGTTCGGGGAGATCGAACCGGCGGAAAAGCACGCCAAGAGCCACCGGGCGGATGCGTTCAACAAGCTGATCGCCGCCTGTTTCCCGCCGCCCGGAGGGCAATGACCGCGTCGGCCGATCCGGCCGCTTCGGCGGCGCGATCCGGCCTGGACCGGTTCGGGCTGTACGTGCACTGGCCCTTCTGCGTTTCGAAATGCCCCTATTGCGATTTCAACAGCCACGTCGCGGAGACGGTCGACGCGACGCAATGGACGGCGGCCCTCTGCGCCGAACTCGATCATTTTGCAAGCGAAACGAACGGCCGCAGACTGGACAGCGTGTTCTTCGGCGGCGGCACGCCGTCGCTGATGCCGCCCGCCACCGTCGCCGCAATACTCGATCGCGCCGCAACCCACTGGGACCTGGCGCACGATATCGAGATCACGCTCGAGGCGAATCCCTCGTCCGTCGAAGCGCGGAAATTCGCCGATTTTCATGCTGCGGGAATCAACCGCGTATCCATCGGCGTTCAGGCCTTCGATGACGACGCCCTGAATTTCCTCGGACGGGCGCACGATGCGGCCGCCGCGAAACAGGCTATTACGATTGCGAAACGAACTTTCGAGCGCATATCGTTCGACCTGATCTATGGACTTCCGGGCCAGACCGCGGAAGCGTGGCGTAGATCGCTCGCCGAGGGTCTCGCCCTGGCCGGCGACCACCTGTCGCTCTATCAGCTGACCATCGAAAAAGGGACGCCGTTTTTCGCTGCGCACCGATCGGGCGAGTTCGTCCTCCCCGATGAGGACATTTCGGCCGAACTCTTTGAATTAACAATGGAAATCACCGACAGAGCTGGAATGCCGGCCTATGAGATTTCCAACCATGCGCGCCCGGGCGGGGCCTGCCGGCACAATCTCGTCTACTGGCAGGGCGGCGATTATGCCGGCATCGGGCCGGGCGCTCACGGCCGGTTGCGCGCCGGCGGAGTCCGCCGCGCCACCCGTCAGATCGCGGCGCCTGCCAACTGGCTATCCGCCGTGGCGTCGGAAGGGCACGGAACCCAGGAATCAGCCATAGTTTCGAAAACGGAACAAATTATGGAACTTCTGTTGACCGGTTTGCGGCTGCGGGACGGCATAAACCGTTACGTATTCGAAACCATCGCGGAAAGCTCGATGGAAACGGTCTTGTCCTCGGAAATATTCAATCGTCTGACAGCGGCCGGGCTCCTGGCGTGCGACGATCGCGGCCTGCGGGTGACGGACGAGGGTCGACTTCGTCAGGACGGCATCGTGGCGGCGCTCGTCGCGGCGGCCGACGAGACCGGCCCTGCCGTCAATTGATCTTGGGCGGCTGGGGAAAGGCGGCGGGCGCGCGGTCGATGACGCGGCTGCCGTCGAGCGTGACTTCGCGCACTTCGAGCGCCCGTTCGGGAAGGCCGCTGGGCAGCAGCCTGAAAAGCCCGCCCGATCCCGCAAACCCGCTCGCACTGGTAAGCGTATCGACCGAATATCGCGTCTCGGCGGCACGGGATCCGAGAATTGCGGCAAGCGCGGTAATATCGTAGGCGTCGATCGACAACGGGTGCGGCTCGGCTTCGTACATCGCCTTGTAATTGCGGGAAAATTCTTCGTTACCTCCCGCCGGGGAATCCGCATACCAGGCGCCGACAAGCGCCGGTTCCCGACCGGTGCCCGGCGCGCCCCAGCTCGCGAGCCCCAGAAGCCGAGCCTGTTTGGTGTCGACGTCGAAATCGCCGAGCTGCGCGGCTATTTCCGTCAGTTTCTGGCCGCTCGCACCGACGACGAGACCGTCGAAAGGCAGCGGTCCGAACGTCTCCAGTTTCTGCAATTTCTCGAGAGTCTGTACCGATACTTCGTCCGTCGCGCCCTCGAGCGCCTTGATCTGATCCTTAAGCTCCTTCTGCCGCCGGTCGAAATCGCTGATCAGCCGGACGGCGTCCGCCGTTCGGGCCGCGTCGTCCAAAAAATATTCCACCCTGACCACTTCGAGCCCAAGCCGCCCCGCATTGTCCCGCGTCGCGGCGAGCACGCGCTCGCCGAAAGCGCCTGCCGGAAGCAATGCGCCAATCCGCTTGATTCCCCGCCTGGCCGCGTAGCCCAGGACACGATCGACCTGGGTTTCGGGTAACAATCCGGCTAGAAAAACCCCCGGTTCCGCGACGATCCGATTGTTGGAAAAGGCAATCATGTTGATCCCCGCCCGGCGGACCACGGGGGCGGCCGCCGACACCGAGGTCGAAAAAAGCGGCCCGAGAACCAGTTCCACCCGGTTGTCGATGGCGCCCTGCGCGGCAAGGGCGGCCCCGGCGGCGGAGCCCCTGGTATCGAAAGGCATCAAAACGAAGTTCCCGTCCGAAACATCGCTCAGCGCCAGCATTGCCGCATCGAGCATCGACCGCCCGATCCCGCCGCGCGGCCCGCTAAGGGGCAACAGGATGGCGACCCTGACGCGGGATTCGATCATCGCCGCGGGGATACCCTGCGTTGCGCCCGAGATGACGACTTCGGGCGCGGCCGGCGCGTCCGGTTCCGGCGCCGGTTCGGGAAGGGGCTGGGCGACCGGCGGCGGAGTCACCGGCACGCCCGGAAGCGGCGTTGCCGTGCGGCCGACCGGCGGCGGCGACGTTTGGACCGTCGGAGCGTTTCGATTATTCTCGCATCCGGCAAGAAACATCGAGGCTACGAGAGCCGAAAAGCCCAAACCCCGGCCGAAATGCCGCCACGCGGTCAGAGTAAACATCGTTGAAATCGAGCGACCCATTCATTCCGTCTCCGCCGACCCGCAACCTATCGGTGTCCGGTGACTCTGTAAACGCGGGCGTGCCATGACAACCGGCAATCTGATTATCGTGTCGACGCCGATCGGAAACCTGGGCGATCTGACGCCGCGCGCCGTCGAGAGCCTCCGCATCGCGGATATCGTCGCCTGCGAAGATACCCGCGTCACCGGAAAATTGCTCAAGGCAAACGGCATTTCGGCCCGCATGATCGCCTATCACGATCACAGCGATGCCGGGGACCGCGACCGCTTTATAGAACTTCTGAAAAACGGCAATTCCGTGGCGCTTGTTTCCGATGCCGGCACCCCCCTGATATCCGATCCGGGCTACAAGCTGGTTCGGGCCGCGGTGGCCGCCGGAATTTCCGTAACCTGCGCGCCCGGACCGTCGTCGCCGCTCGCCGCGCTGGTCGTCTCGGGCCTGCCGTCGGACCGCTTCCTGTTCGCCGGGTATCTGCCCGCCAGGTCGGGACAGCGCCGCACCGAATTGGCGGCGCTCGCGGCCGTTCCGGCGACGTTGATTTTCCTCGAATCCACCCGGCGATTGGCTGACAGCCTTTCCGACATGGCCGACGCGCTGGGTGAGCGCGACGCCGCCGTTGCCCGCGAACTGACCAAGCTCCACGAGGAAATTCAGCGCGGCCCGCTCTCCGATCTCGCCGAACGCTATGCCGCACAGCCGGCGCCGCGCGGCGAGGCGGTGATCGTCGTCGGTCCTCCGGGCGACACTGCGGGCGCTCCCGAAGACCTCGACGCACTCCTCGACCGCGCGCTCGCGACCATGTCCGTCCGAGACGCTGCGGCGACAGTGGCGGCCGCAACCGGAAGGCCGCGAAAGGAAGTCTATGCGCGGGCGCTCGACCGGTCGGGGAAGGGCTGAACCGGATGGCAGGCGACCGGCGTGCGCGGGAACGGCGCGGCCGCCGGGCCGAAACGCTCGCGGCGGTTCTGCTCATGACGAAAGGTTACCGAATCGTCGCGCGGCGCTACCGCACTCCGTCGGGCGAAATCGATCTCGTGGTCCGCCGGAGAGGCACCGTCGCGTTCGTCGAGGTGAAGGCGCGTTCGGACCTGGGGGCGGCGGCAGGGTCGATCGCGCGACGCCAGCAAGACAGAATTTCCGCCGCTGCCGCCTTTTTCGTTTCGGCGCACCCATGGGCAGCGCCGCTCGTCCAGCGGTTCGACGCGGTCCTGATCGCGCCGGGCAGATGGCCGCAGCACGTAATCGACGCTTGGCGCGAATCGGCGAGTTAGGCAGATTCCCGCCACCATACGGCCACATTGAGGCGATGCAGTTCGCCGGAAAGAGGACAGGAGGCGTTCGTATGACTCCGATTTTCGCACGTGCGGCCTGCGTGCTGGCGCTCTCGTCGCTGGCGCTCCTTCCCGGATGCGTCGGTGCCGTCGTCGGGGCCGGTGCAATGGCGGGCACCGCCGCCATGGAAGAGCGCGGTATCGAGGGCGCGGCCGACGATACGGTGATCCGGGCGCGGATAAACGAATTATGGTCCGCGTCCGACGAACGGATGTGGCGCAAGGTGGGCCTTCAGGTGCATAGCGGCCGCGCCCTGCTGACCGGCCATGTCGACGCGCCGGAAATGAGAACGGAAGCCGTTCGTCTCGCGTGGCAGGCGAAGGGCGTCCGCGAAGTGATAAACGAGATCCAGATCGCGGACGGTACGGGCGTCGGCGGCTTCGCGCGCGACACGTTCGTCTCCACGGAGCTGAAGGCGAAACTGCTGTTCGACAGCAAGATCTCGTCCATCAACTACTCGATCGAGACCGTCGCCGGAGTCGTCTATCTGATCGGTATCGCGCAAAGCCAGGAAGAGCTCGACCGCGTGACCAACTATGCGCGAAATCTCGAGTATGTGAAAAAGGTGGTAAGCTACGTCACGATAAAGAAACCGGAGCCGCCGAAGCCGTCGTCGTGAGAGAGTCGCACAGCGCCGAAGAATTACTGAGGGAAATTGCCTGCCGGGACGATTCCGATATCGATCTCGCCGCCGCCGCTCTGGCCCTCGCCGTTCTGGAAAAGCCCGGAAGCGACCCCGCCGCCTATCGCGACCATCTCTCCCAACTCTGCCACGACGTCCAGGCGTCGCTTGCTGCCGGCGCCACGATCGTCGAGGCGCTCAATATCGTCATCCTGCACCGTCACGGTTATGCCGGCGATACGCTGACCTACGACGATATCCAGAACGCGAACCTGATGCGGGTGATCGACCGGCGCAAGGGACTGCCCGTCGCGCTCGGCATCCTGTTTCTCCATGCCGCGCGCGCCCAGGGCATCGGCGCGGACGGATTGAACTTTCCCGGCCATTTCCTGATCCGCATCGACGACGCAAGCGGCCGCCATATCGTCGACCCGTTTAACGAGGGGCAGGTCCGGAGCGCTGCGGATCTTCGGGACCTGCTGAAGGCCACCGCCGGCCTCGAGGCGGAATTGATCCCCGACCACTACGAGGCCGTGAGCAACCGCGACGTCCTGGTGCGGCTTCAGAACAACATCAAGGCCCGCCACGAACGCGCCGGCCGCCCCGAAGAAGCGCTCCGCGTGCTGGACCGGATGCTGCTGTTCGCGCCCGACATGATGACCCTGTGGCGCGAAGCGGGCGTGATCCATGCACGTATCGGCAATCTTTCCGCCGCTATCGAGGCTTTCGAGACGATCGTCGAACGCGCCGACGAGGAAACGGTGCGTCACGACGCGGCGGCAATCATCCAGAAACTGCGGCGGCGGCTGAACTAAGACCGCACGGGACGGATTTTGCATCGGCCGCGTTCGCGCTAAACTCGCCGGCAGCGCCGCTCGCGCCGCGGGCGGTCCGTTCGAGTTCAACAGGGAGAATTGGGATGAAGAAAGCCATTTCGGTCTTGGCCGGCGTCGCCGGCGCCATGGCGTTGATCGGTAGCGCGTCGGCGCAGGTCGTGTCGATCGGTACCACCAAGGGCGGCGCGACCGCGCAGCTTGCAGGCATAATTTCCAAGGTCGTGTCGACGAAGTCCGACATGCAGATGCGCTCGCAGGTCCTCGGCGGCACGCAGCAGTACATTCCGATCGTCAATGCGGGCGAAATAGACTTCGGCCTGTCGAATCTGCCGCAATACACGATGGCGAAGACCGGCACGGGTCTCTCCGAGGGTACGAAATACGAGAACCTCATGCTCGCCGCCAACCTGATGGTGTTCCGTGTCGGGCCGATCGTCCGGCGGGAAGGCGGGATACAGAAACTTCCCGACCTCAAGGGCAAGCGCGCGCCGGCCGGATTCAAGGCATCGCCGCTGTTCAACTACATCGCCGGCAGCATGCTCGCGAACGCCGGTCTCAGCATGGACGACATGAAGCCGATTCCCGTGATCGCGTTGCGACAGCACTGGAACATGTTCAAGGAAGGCAAGATCGACTTCATGGTCGGCGCCGTCGGCACCGGTGTCCTGAACGAGATCAATGCCGCCGTGTCGGGCGGAATCAAGTATCTGAACATGGACACGTCGCCGGATGCGCTGGCGCGCACTCAGAAAGTATATCCGGGCAGCTATCTCGCGGAGGTCAAGCCGGCCAAGCCGCTCACCGGCGTATTGACCCCGGTGAACGTGCTTCATTTCGACTATCTCCTGTGGACGCACAAGGGCGTGAACGACGAGATCGTCTACAAGACCGTCAAGACGATGTACGAGAACGAGAAGGAGCTCAAAGAGTCGAGCCCGCTCTGGCGGTCGCACGCCTCCAAGACGATGGCCAAGAATCACCCCTTCGACTACCACCCGGGCGCCATGAAGTTCTACAAGGAAGTCGGCCTGCGTTAGCGCCCTGACCGACGATCCTTTCCTTTTGCCGCGCCCGTCGCGGCAGCGCCACCTCGTCGCGGATCTGCACGTCGAGGAAGCGCTGCCGCCGGCGGGCGCGGCTTTTCGTGCGCCGATCCTGATGGTTCACGGCGCCTTTCACGGCTGGTGGGCGTATTCCCTTTGGCTCGACTGGTTCGCCGCGTGGGGCGCCCCTTCGTATGCCCTGTCGCTCCGCAATCACGAGGGATCGCGCCCCCTCGCCGGCGACGATTACCGGGCCACCGGCATCTCCGATTACGTGGACGATATCGCCGCCGTTCTGGACTGGCTCGGCCCGGGCGCGGTGCTGATAGGACACAGTCTCGGCGGCCTGATGGCGCAGAAGGCGGCGGAAGACAGGGATCTCGCGGCGGTGGTCTGCGTCGGCTCGGCTAGTCCGGCAGGCGTCGGTCCGACCCGGGACTTCGAGTGGGACGAGTCGGAACCGCTGATGTTCGACCGCGACCGCATGCGGGCCTCGATGTTCGCCGATATAGACGACGCGGCATTCGAGGCGATCTATGCGCGCCTCGTTCCCGAATCGACGAGCGCGCTCAACGAGTCCGGCCTCGGCCGTGTCGATGTCGATCCGCGAAAAATCTCGGCTCCGATGCTGTTCGTCGGCACCGAGCATGACGGCATCGGCCTGCACCCGGCATCGCGTCTCGCGAAATTCTACGATGCCGAAAGCTTCACGGTGGCCGGAACGAGCCACGATCTGTTGCTGGAACGCGCGGGGTTGCGGGCCGCCCGCATGATCGCAGCCTGGCTATCGCGGACGCTGGAGATGCCGGACGGCTAGCGCCTGGCTTATTCGGCGGCGATTGCGCCCGATGCCTTCGGCAAGCTCTCCGCGTCGAGCCGGTGAAAGACGATCGGCACGTCGAATCCTTTCACCTCGGCCTTTTCCGCCGTGTAGTCGAAATGCCCGAGTAGCGGCGCGATGGCCGGATCGTCCGCGACCGACGTCGAAAAAACGATGTCGCTGCCGCCGCTTTCCTCCTGAAGGCGCGACGCGAGATTGACGGTCGTTCCGAAGTAATCCAGCCGGTCGTTCAGCGTCACGGCGATGCACGGGCCTGTGTGGAAGCCGAGCTTGATGACGAGGCCGTCCTCGCCCGTCTTGGCACGCAGTTCCGCCGCGTGTTCCTGAATGTCTATCGCGGCGCGCATCGCATCGCGCGGATCGACGAAGGCGGCCATCACGGCGTCTCCGATCGTTTTCACGATGGAGCCGTTATGGGCGCGGACCGCCATCGACAGGAAGGCGAAATGTTCCTGGACGTATTTGTAGGCCTGCACGTCGCCGATGCGGCCGTACATGGCGGTCGAACCTTTCAGGTCGGTGAACATCAGGGTGACGGTCTCGATCTCGACTTCGTCGCCCGGCTTGAGGACATCGCCCGCAAACAGGTCGCGGAACGTCTGGAAGGTCACGACGCGGTGCGCCGTCAGGGCGTCGGCCGCCCATTCGCGCGATTCGATCACGATCGTAACCGCCTTTCCGGCATTGTTGGTCAATCGCAGCACGCCGTCCGGCGCGGGATCGCCTGCGGCGACTTCTGCGAGAGAGGCGACGATCTCAGGGAAGGGACCGCCCTTCCAGTCGACAAGCGCCTCGCCGCCGGGATGCAGGGTCCGAACCCTGTAGGCGGCCGGCTTGAACCGGTGCGAGATCTCGACCGTTTCGCCCGGCGGGACCGTCTGCTGCAGCTTCACGTGCGGCGTCGACATCGGGCCGAACAGGCAGAACTCGCCATCGGCGACGTCGCGCACGTTGCCGGAAGGGCGGAAGGTCAGCTCGACGTTGGCGGCGAAGTCACGGTCGTAGCTGATATTGCAGGACGGACAGTGCCCGTCGCGCGGCAGTTCGTCCAGCCGGTCGGCGCTTACTTTCGCGCCCTGGCAGCGCGGACAGAGCAGATCCCATCTCAGGCTCAGCAATCCCGCCCGCCCGGCCTGCAGGCAGCACTCGATGACGTGACGCTCCGGCTGCTTCCACTGGCGGGCAAGGCGCAGCGGGCGGATCCGCATCAGGTCGCTGTCCTGGGCCGTCACGATCCAGTCGGCAAGACGCCGCGCCAGCCCGTGACCGTTCGCCGTCCGGTCGACGCGTTCCGCCAGCGCGTCGATTCGCGCGCGCGTCTTTTCGTCCATTTGCGCCGGGGCCCTTTCGAACGGGGCGTCCCGCCTGTTGTCGAGATAGTCGCGAATGTTCGCGGCCGTGCGATCGAGGCGCGTTCCCCATTTCTTCAGAAAGCCCGTCGCCAGCACAATCCGCCCGAGAAGATTCCGCGCCGAGACGTCGAGGCGGTAGTCCGCGCGGCAACCTCCGTCGCCTTCGGGCGTCAGCTCCAGATTGGAGCACATGCTCTCGAACGGACCCGACGTGAATGTGCAGCAATGGCGAAACCGCTCGTTCGTCACCCAGTTCACTGGCTGGTCCTTCCAGACGATATGCACCGGGCCCTTGCGGAACCCGCCGTAGAAATCGACGGTGCCGTCGGGTTGCGGATCCTCGCAGATTTCGTGTTTCGGCACGTCGACCGCTTCGTTGAAGCGCGCGGAATCGGCGAGATGCGGCCAGACCGCCTCGGGCGGGTGGTCGAAGTGCCAGGTCCATGTGTGGGTAAAGTACTTCATAAGCCTGATCCGATCGGACCGGTTGCGCGCCGTAATGATACCATACGTTCGATATGGCGGGCCGGATCACCCGGCCGGTGTGGACGAGCGGCGACGTTGGCTCTAAACAATCGGCAGAAGCCGATCAAAACGTTCAGTCGCGCGGCCCGAACGCCGGCGCGCCGGAGAAACCGACATGAGCCTCGCCGTCGCCATCCAGATGGATCACGTTTCGACCATCAATATCGACGCCGATTCCACCTTCATGCTGGCGATGGAAGCGCAGTCGCGCGGCCACGCGCTGTTCCACTACGAGCCCGGCGACCTGTCGTTCCGCGACGGCCGCGTCTATGCGCGCGCGCAGCCGATGACGGTGCGCCGCGAAAAGGGCAACCATTACGGGCTCGGCGACCCGGAGATGCTCGACCTCGCCACTGCCGACGTCGTGCTGATGCGCCAGGACCCGCCGTTCGACATGGCGTATATCACCGCGACGCACCTGCTGGAGCATATCCACCCCGACACGCTGGTCGTCAACGATCCGAGAGAGGTACGCAACGCGCCCGAGAAGCTGTTCGTCACCCATTTCGAGGGACTGCTCCCGGAGACGCTGATCACGTCGGACCGCAGGGAGGTCGAGGCGTTCCGGCGCGAGTTCAAGGACATCATCGTCAAGCCGCTGTTCGGCAACGGCGGCG
>JAYQUR010000088.1:0-11529 GCA_038148075.1 Alphaproteobacteria bacterium
CTGCCATATTCTCGGTGTCCGCCCGGGCCGGGGTGGTATATAACCCACGATTTCAGTATGTTCCGGTGACCATGTCCCGCCGTCCCACCGCATTTCCCACCGCTGTTTTCGACATGGCCGATGGCCGCTCGGGCGACGGTGCCCTGTTGCGACAGCCTGACAGAACGGCGGAATTGCGCCGTTTGCTGGACGAACGCATCCTTGTGATCGACGGCGCGATGGGCACGATGATCCAGTCGTACGGGTTATCCGAGGATGACTATCGGGGGCGACGTTTCGACGACCACACATTCCCGCAAAAAGGCAACAACGACCTCCTCAGCCTGACGCGGCCCGATCTGATCGCGGAAATCCATCGCCGGTTTCTGGAGACCGGCGTAGACATTCTGGAGACCAACACCTTCAACTCGACGGCCATCGCCATGGCCGACTACGGGATGGAGGACCAGGTCTATGCGCTGAATTTCGAGGCCGCGCGGATCGCGCGCGGCACGGCCGACGAATTCCTCGACAAAACGCCCGACCGACCGCGGTTCGTTGCCGGCGTCCTCGGGCCGACCAACCGCACGTCCTCGTTCTCGCCCGACGTCAACGATCCCGGGTTCCGCAACACGACGTTCGATGATCTGGTCGAGGTCTATACGGAATCGGTCCGCGGCCTTGCCGACGGCGGCGCCGACATCGTTCTGATCGAGACCGTGTTCGACACGCTGAACGCCAAGGCCGCGATCTTCGCCGTGAAGCAGTTCTTCGCGGCGGAGGGTATCAACCTCCCGATCTTCCTTTCCGGCGCGATCACCGACGCCAGCGGCCGCACGCTGACCGGTCAGACCACCGAGGCGTTCTGGAATTCCATCAGCCACGCCGAGCCGCTGGTCGTCGGCCTGAACTGTTCGCTCGGCGCCGCCGAATTGCGTCCCTATATCCAGGAAATGGCGCGGATCGCGGGGACCTACGTCTCCTGTCACCCGAACGCCGGCCTGCCGAACGCGTTCGGCGAATACGACCAGACGCCCGAGGAAATGCAGCGCGTGCTGGGCGATTTCGCCCGGCGCGGGTTCGTCAACATCGTCGGCGGCTGCTGCGGGACGACGCCCGACCATACGCGCCTTCTCGTCGAGACGGTCGCCGCGCTGCCGCCACGGCCGCTGCCCGATATCGGGATCGCCTGCCGGCTGAGCGGCCTGGAGCCACTGACCATCGACGATGGCACGCTGTTCGTGAATGTCGGCGAACGCACCAACGTGACGGGATCGGCGAAGTTCGCCCAGCTGATCAAGGACGGCGACTACGAGGCGGCGCTCGACGTTGCGCGCCAGCAGGTCGCGAACGGCGCGCAGATCGTCGACGTGAACATGGACGAAGGCCTGATCGATTCCGAAAAGGCCATGGTGCGCTTTCTGAACCTGGCCGCCGCCGAGCCCGATATCTCGCGGGTGCCGGTCATGATCGACTCGTCGAGATGGTCGGTCATCGAGGCGGGCTTCAAATGCGTCCAGGGCAAGGGCGTCGTCAATTCGATCAGCCTGAAGGAGGGCGAGGACGCCTTCGTCGAATAGGCGCGGCGCATCCGCTGGTACGGCGCTGCCGTCGTCGTCATGGCGTTCGACGAACAGGGGCAGGCCGACAGCGCCGCGCGCAAGGTCGAGATCTGCGCGCGCTCTTACGACATCCTCGTCAACAGGGTCGGTTTTCCGCCCGAGGACATTGTCTTCGATCCCAATATCTTCGCCGTCGCGACCGGGATCGAGGAACATGACGGCTACGCGCTGGATTTCATCCGGGCGACTGCCGAGATCAAGAAAACCCTGCCGCACGCGCTCGTTTCCGGCGGGGTCAGCAACATCTCGTTCTCGTTCCGCGGCAACAACCCCGTGCGCGAAGCGATGCACTCGGTCTTCCTCTTCCACGCGATCGAGGCGGGCATGGACATGGGCATCGTCAACGCCGGCCAGCTCGCGGTCTACGAGGATATCGAACCCGAATTCCGCGATCTCGTCGAGGACGTCATCCTGAACCGGCGCGAAGACGCGACCGAGAGGCTCGTCGCGGCGGCCGACGGGTTCAAGGGAAAGAAGAAGGAAGACAAGGCCGATCTGTCGTGGCGCGAGAAACCCGTCGGCGAACGGCTGACCCATGCGCTGGTCGGCGGGATCTCGGATTTCATCCTCGAGGACACCGAGGAGGCGCGCCGCGCCGCGAACAAGCCGCTCGACGTTATCGAGGGTCCGCTGATGGACGGCATGAACGTCGTCGGCGACCTGTTCGGCGCCGGCAAGATGTTCCTGCCGCAGGTGGTCAAGAGCGCGCGGGTGATGAAACAGGCAGTCGCCTACCTGATCCCCTTCATCGAGCAGGAAAAGCAGGAAAGCGGCGACATGCGGGCCAGGGGCAAGATCCTGATGGCGACCGTGAAGGGCGACGTGCACGACATCGGCAAGAACATCGTGGGCGTCGTCCTGCAGTGCAACAACTACGAGGTCGTCGATCTCGGCGTCATGGTGCCGGCGCAGAAGATCCTGGAGACGGCGCGCGCCGAGAATGTCGACATCATCGGGCTCAGCGGGCTGATCACCCCGTCGCTCGACGAGATGGTGCATGTGGCGTCGGAGCTAGAGCGCGAAGGCTTCGACATCCCGCTGCTTATCGGTGGCGCGACGACGTCGAAGATCCATACCGCGGTGAAGATCGAGCCGGCCTGCAGCGGCCCGACGGTTCACGTGCTCGATGCCTCGCGCGGCGTCGGCGTCGCGACCAGCCTTTTGAGCGACGACATGAAGGACGCGTTCGTCGCCAAGGTACGCGACGAGAACAAGGACGCGCGGCGGCGCCACGGCGCGAAGAACAGCGCGGCGCGCGGCGTCTCGCTCGAACAGGCGCGCGAGAACCGCGTCAAGATCCACTGGCCCGCCTGGAAGCCGACCAGGCCGGCGCAGACCGGCGTCCACGTGCTGGAGGACTATCCGCTTGAGGAGTTGCGCGAACGCATCGACTGGACGCCGTTCTTCCGGACCTGGGAACTGATCGGCACCTATCCGAACATTCTAGACGACGAGACCGTCGGCGAGACGGCGCGCGGACTGCTCGAGGACGCGGAAAGGATGCTCGACCGCATCGTCGACGAGAAATGGCTGACCGCGCGGGCCGTCTACGGCCTGTTCCCGGCGAATTCCGACGGCCGCGAGACGATCGAGATATATGCGGACGAGACGCGCGAGACGCCGGTTTCGCATTTCCACACGATCCGCCAGCAGATCCGAAAGGAAGACGGCGGGCGGCCCAATTTCGCGCTCGCCGACTACGTCGCCCCGCTCGACACCGGCATCGCCGACTATATCGGCGCGTTCGCCGTGACGGCGGGCGTCGGCATCGACGAACATGTCGCCCGTTTCGAGGCGGCGCACGACGACTACAATTCGATCCTGCTCAAGGCGCCCGCCGACCGGCTGGCGGAAGCCTTCGCCGAACGCCTGCACGAACGCGTCCGGCGCGAATTCTGGGGCTACGCCGCGGATGAGGAATTCGACAACGAGGCGCTGATCAAGGAAGCCTACCGGGGCATCCGGCCTGCACCCGGCTACCCGGCCTGTCCCGACCATACGCAGAAGGCCGACCTGTTCGAACTGCTCGACGCGACGAACAATGTCGGCATCGAGCTGACCGAAAGCTTCGCCATGCTTCCGACGGCGGCCGTTTCCGGCTATTACATCCACCATCCGCAGGCGCAATATTTCGGAACCGGCAAGATCGGCCGCGACCAGGTCGAAGACTATGCCGCCCGCAAGGGAATGGACGTGGCGACGGCGGAGCGGTGGCTCGCACCTGTCCTGGGGTACGAACGCTGAACGGACGAACCCGGACGCGGTCATAATCATGACCGGCCAAAAGACAAAAGGAATGAGGCCAGGTGCAGAAAAAGGGAGTGAGGCGTCTGATTGCCGGCGCCTTGAAGGCCGGTCACGGCGCGCTTTCGGAATACGACAGCAAGAGACTTCTGGGAGCGTACGGCGTGCCCATCACGCGCGAGCGCCTGGTCGATAGCGCGGCCGCCGCGAAGGACGTCGCCGACCGTCTGGGGTATCCCGTGGTTCTGAAAGGCTGTGCCGCGGACCTGCTTCACAAGACGGAAGCGGGGCTCGTTGCCGTCGGGCTCGGCTCCGGCGCGGAAGTTCGCCGCGCCTACCGGACGCTCTCGGAGCGGGCCGGCGCCGATTTCAACGGCGGCTTTCTCGTCCAGGAGATGGTCAAGGGCGACAGGGAGCTCATGATCGGCATGAACCGGGATGCCCAGTTCGGCCCGTCGGTGATGTTCGGGCTCGGGGGAATTTTCACCGAAATTCTGGAGGACGTCGCGTTTCGGCTCGCGCCGCTGAAGGCTTCCGATGCCCGCGCGATGGTGCGCGAAATCCGTGCCGCGCGCGTTCTGGACGCTGTCAGGGGGATGCCCGCCGTCGACCGGACGGTCCTGGCGCGGACCATCGTCGGGGTCGGCAGGGCGGCGGTCGAGAATCCCGAAATCGCCGAAATCGACATAAACCCGCTTATCGTGTCGGGGAGCAAACCCGTCGCGGTGGATGCGCTTGTCGTTCTGCGCGAAACGGGAGAGACCCGATGACCCGCCCCCGGACGCTCGAACGCTTTTTCGCGCCGCGCAGCGTTGCCGTCGTCGGCGCGTCGTCAACCGCCGGACGGCCCGGCAGGGTTGTCATCGAGAACATGCGCGCCAACGGTTACGGCGGCGAAATCTGTCCGGTCAATCCGCGCGGCGGCCGGTTGATGGGCCTCAAGGTCTACAAGAGCATCGACGAGCTGCCGGACGGCATCGACCTTGCCATCGTCATCCTTCCCGCCCAGGCGACGCCGCAGGCCGTCCGGGATTGCGGCGCGCGCGGCATCGGCTTCGTGGTGCTCGTCGCCGGCGGATTCGCCGAGGTCGATCATGCCGGCGAGGACCTCCAGGCCGAGCTCGCGAAAGCCGCGAAGGAGGCGAACGTTCGCGTACTCGGTCCCAATACGGCGGGGCATATCTCGACCCCGGCAAGCTTCACGTCGAGCTTCTTCCCGCTGGGCGAGATACCCAGGGGTCCCGTTTCCTATGTCGCGCAGACCGGCAATTTCACCGGCGCGATGATGAAGCACATCATGTCGGCGGAGAACTACGGCGTGGCGCGCTGCATCGGTCTGGGGAATACCGTCGATATCGACGAGACGGACGTCTTCGCCTATCTGGCGGACGACCCGGAGACCGAAGCGATATTCTTCTATCTGGAGAGCCTCAGGCGCCCGCGGGAGTTTATCGAGATCGCGCGAACCGTCACGCCCCGGAAGCCCGTGATCATGCTGAAGGGCGGCGCGACGGCCGACGGGGCGAAAGCGGCCCTGTCCCACACCGCCTCGCTCGGATCCGACGACCGCATCCTCGACGGCGCATTGCGCCAGGCCGGCGTCGTCCGGATCGACGAGTTCTCCCATCTGTTCCTCGCCGCCAAGGCGGTTGCACCGATGCCGCTGCCCGCCGGGAACCGCGTGGGATTCGTATCGCCGTCGGGGGCCTTCATCGTTCACATCAGCGATCTGTGCCGGCAACGGCTGAATCTCCGCTTCCCCGATCTGTCGGCCGCCACGATGAAGCGCCTTGCCGAGATCAGTCCGCCCTTCATCCGGTTGAGCAATCCGGTGGACGTCTTCCCGAGCGCGACCGTTCACGGCATGGAATTCGCCTATCGCGAGGCGATGGAAGCTGTGATCCGCGATCCCGCCGTCGACGCCGTGGTCGCGATCCTGATCCTGACGCGAGAACTCGGCGTCCCGCCGCTGGATTTCATCGTGGATCTGGCGCGGAGATATCCCGAGAAGCCGGTCTATATCTCGTTCAGCGGCGACCATGCATGCAACGAGGAAGCCAAGGCGTTTCTCGAACCGCGCGGTGTCCCGACCTTCCCGTTGATCGAAGATCCCTTCAAGGCGCTGGATATCCTGACGCGGGCCCGTCAGGCGATGCGGAAGTGACCGTCTCCCCCGATCTGCCGGAGATATGGCGCGAACGGGTGCGCAGCGAGTGGTGCGACTACAACGAGCACCTGAACATGGCGTACTACATCCTGATATTCGACCATGCGACGGATGCGTTCTACGAGTCGGTCGGGCTCGACGAGGCCTATCGGAGGGCGAGCAACTGCTCCACCTTCAGCGTCGAATCGCATACCAACTACCTGGCGGAAGTCCGCGACGGCGATGAGGTTTTCTGCACCACCCAGCTTCTCGATTACGATGCCAAACGGTTTCACTATTTTCACCGCATGTACCACGCCGGGCAGGGTTATCTCGCAGCCACCACGGAGCTGATGGGCGTTCACGTCGATATGACAGCGCGCCGCGTCGTTCCCATGAGCGCCGAGTTGCAGGCCGCGTTCGGAAACGTGCTCGACGTCCATTCGCGGCTTCCCGCGCCGGAGCAAAAAGGCCGTGTCATCGGTATTAGGCGCAGGTAGCGCTGCGCATACGCCAGATTTGCCTTTGCGCCGGGTTCCGGGCGCGATAAGGTCCACCGGATGGCATTCAAGGCCTTGAATCCATTTCGCGAATCGGGATTCCGCCCGGGTCCCGTACCGGTCATGACGAGCGGGCGCCGATGACACGGAACAACCTTATCGAGCCGTTCCACCGGTTCTTCCACAATCAGCAGCTCATTCTGCTTCTGCTCGCCATCGTGACGGGATCGGCTGCCGCTTTCGGCGCGGTGGTATTCCGCGAAGCGATCGTATTGCTGCAGACGGTCACGTTCACGGCGTCGCTGGAGAACATGTCGGAAGTCATCGGCGACCTGCCGAAGTGGCATTTCCTGGTCGTGCCGACGGCCGGCGGCCTGCTGATCGGCCTGTTCGTGCAATACGCGATGCCCGGCAGGCGCAATCGCGGCGTCGCCGACGTGATGGAGGCGGCGGCGCTCAGGTCGGGCGAAATTACGCTGAAGGAAGGGCTCGGCGCCGCGGCGGTCAGCGCGGCGTCCATCGGCGTCGGCGCGTCGGTCGGCCGAGAAGGTCCCGTCGTCCATCTCGGCGCGACCCTGTCGTCGCTGGTCGCGACCCGGCTGCGGCTCAGCCGGTCGCAGGCGGTAACGCTGCTCGGCTGCGGCGTCGCGTCCGGCGTCGCGGCATCGTTCAACGCACCCATCGCGGGCGTTTTCTTCGCACTCGAGGTCGTGATCGGGCATTACGCCCTCAGCGCCTTCGCGCCCATCGTCATCGCGGGCGTGGTCGGTACGATTATCTCGCGCCTCTATTTCGGAAATTTCCCCGCCTTCATCATTTCCGAGCATTCCATCGTCTCGTTCTGGGAATTCCCCGCCTTCGGGCTGCTCGGCGTCGTCTGCGCCCTGGCGGCGATCATCTTCCTGCGCTCGATCGAATTCGCTACCAACGCCTTCGCCAAACTGCCCGTCCCGCCATGGATCCGGACCGGTATCGGCGGGCTGTGCGTCGGCGTCATTGCGCTCGCCTTTCCGCAGGTGCTCGGCGTCGGCTACGAGGCAACCGACATCGCGCTCAAGGGGCAATACGAACTCGCCATCCTCATCGCGCTCGTGGCGGCAAAGACGGCGGCGACGGCGATTTCCATCGGCGCCGGGTTCGGCGGCGGCGTGTTCAGCCCGTCCATGTTTATCGGCGCGATGGTCGGCGGCGCGTTCGGCATCATCGCGACGCAGGTGTTTCCCGACCTGTCGTCCGGCCATTCCGCCTACACGATGGTCGGTCTCGGCGCGGTGTCGGGCGCGGTACTCGGCGCGCCCATCTCGACGATCCTCATCGTCTTCGAACTGACCGCGGACTACGCGCTGACGATCGCGGTAATGGTCGCGGTGGTGATCGCGTCCGTCATCACGCAGCAGATACGCGGCCATTCCTTCTTCACCTGGCAGCTCGACCGGCGCGGCATCAATGTGCGCGGCGGCCGCGAATCCGGCCTGATGTCGTCGACCCGCGTCGAGGACGTGATGAGCCACAGTTTCACGTCCGTCCCGCGCGAACTGAACATCAACGGGGTCCGCGAGAAGCTCCTCTCTGCGCCCTACAGCGAACTGTTCGTCGTCGACGAGAACGGCGCGCTGTGCGGCACGATCACGCTGGCCGACCTCGCGGACGGCGCGTTCGACCATTCGCTCGACGGCATCGTCAACGCCGGCGACGTCGCACGGCTGCATCCGCCGTCGCTCCGGGCCGGGGACGACCTGAACGCGGCGCTGGCCAAAATGCAATCGACGGGCGAGGAACATCTCGCGGTTGTCGAGAACGACGAAACGCTAAAGCTGGTCGGGTTCGTCCACGAGATCGACGTCATGCTGGTCTACAACCGCGCGCTGCTCGAAGCGCGGCGCGAAGAACGCGGCGAGCTCTAGGCGCGCCCGATTGACCGCCCGCCGGGGGGTTCATAAGATTTCGCCCCAATCAGGGAGGAGAGGCGGGAACGCCCATGGCGCTTATCTTCGCCGTCGATACCGGCGGCACCTTTACCGACATTGCGGCGTTCGATCTCGACACCGGCGATGTCTCCTATGCAAAGGCCCTGACCACCTACGGCGATCTCGTCGACGGGGTGATGCAGTGCGTAGAGGAGACCGGCGCCGATCTCGGCGATGCGCTCCTCGCGAAACACGGAACGACGCTCGTCATCAACACGCTGTTGCAGCGGAACGGTGCGCGCGCCGCACTGGTCACGACGAAGGGCTTCCGCGATACGCTGGAGCTGGGTCGCGGCAACCGCACGAGCCCGTTCCGCATCGACTACCGGCGGGCCTCGCCGCTGATCCCGCGCGAGCTACGCTTCGAGATCGACGAGCGCATCCACGGTCGCGGCGACGACCTGAAAGCGCCCGACGCGGCTGAGGTCGATGCGCTAGCGGATCGTCTCGCGGGAATGAATGTCGAGGCGGTCGCAGTGTCTTTCGTGAACGGCTATCTCGACGACAGCCACGAAGCGTTCGTCGCGGCGCGTCTGCGCGAGCGCCTGCCGAACATCTACGTGACGGCCGGAACCGAACTCACCCGCGAATGGTACGAATACGAGCGCTGCTGTACGACGGCGGCCAATGCGGTCGCAGGGCCCCGGATGGCGGCCTATACGCGCCGGCTGGAAAGCCGGCTGGAAGAGGGCGGGTTCGGCCGGACGCTCTACATGATGGGCTCGAACGGCGGCGTCCTGTCGGTCGACCGCACCCTGCGCGAGCCGATATCGCTGATCGAATCCGGTCCCGTCGGCGGCTGCATCGGCGCCGGCGCCTATGGTGAAGCGCTCGGCATGCCTAACCTGATCGCCTTCGATATGGGCGGCACGACGGCGAAATGCGCTTTGATCCGCGACGGGCAATTCAATCTTCATTCGCCCTATTTCGTCGGCGGATACGGCGACGGCTTCCCGATCCGCAGCTCCGTCGTCGACATCGTCGAAGTCGGCGCCGGCGGCGGGTCCATTGCCTGGGTGGACGATGCGGGTCGGCTCAATGTGGGCCCCAGAAGCGCAGGCTCCGATCCCGGACCCGTTGCGTTCGGCCGCGGCGGAACCGAACCCACCGTGACCGACGCCAACCTGATCGTCGGACGCATCGGCGCGGACGTGTTTCTCGGCGGCGGGCTCGATCTCGATCTCGATGCCGCGCGGCAGGCCGTATCGGACAAGGTGGCGGCGCCGCTCGGCCTCGGCGCGCAACCGGTGGAGGCGACCGCGGACGGCATCCTGCAGATCGCCACCGTCAGCATGACCAACGCTATCCGCCAGATCACGGTCGAGCGGGGCTACGATCCGCGCGATTTCGCGTTGTTCGTCTTCGGCGGCAGCGGCCCGATCTACGCCGCGGCGCTGGCGAGGGAACTCAACATTACCGACGTCGTCATTCCGCCGGAGCCGGGAAATTTTTCCGCTGTCGGTATGCTGCTCGCCGATGCGCGCCTCGACAGCGCGCGGACGATGATCCTCGATCTCGATGCGGCCGCTCTGGCGCAGGTGGCTGCGGCCTTCGAGGAGACGGGGCAACATGCGGTCGAGACGTTGGGCCGGGAGGTCGAGGGCGCCGACGTGACGCTGTCGCGGAGCATCGACATGCGATATCGCGGCCAGAAGCACACCTTTACGGTACCGCTCGAGGCGGTCCCGGACGACATCGCCGCCCTGCGCGCTTCCTTCGAAGCCTATTACCGCGACCGGTTCGGCCATTCGGACGGGACGGCGCCGGTCGAGATCGTCGGAATTCACGTCAGCGCCTATGCGCGAACGGAGAAGCCCGACCTCGCGCGCCTCAGGCGGCCGGCGGCGGGCGAGGCGGCGGAACCGCGCCGGCGCCGGGTCTATTTCGGCGCCGGGGGCGGCTGGGCCGACGCGCCCGTCTATCGTCGCGATACGCTGCCGTCCGGTTTCGAGGCCGAGGGCCCTCTGGTCATCGAGGAATACGGATCGACCACGGTCGTCGGCGCGGGCGACCGTTGCCGCATCGGCGAACTGGGTGAAATTCGGATCAGCGTCGGAGAATGACCATGGACGGTACCGCCAAGACGTCGGTCGACCCGATCACGCTCGAGATCATCCGCCACGGGCTCGTCGCGATCCCCAACGAGATCGACGCCAACATCACACGCACCGCGTTCAGCCCGCTGGTATACGAATACAAGGACTTCGCCACCGGCCTCGTCGATCCGGAAGGGCGCCTGATCGCGCAGGGAACGGGATCGATACCGATCTTCGTCGCCAACGCGCTGGGCAACGCCGTGCGGGACGGGCTCGAGATCTACGGCGCCGACAACATCCACGCCGGCGATATCATCATCTCGAACCACGCCGGCACGCTCGGCCAGCATCTCAACAACGTGGTGATGTATACGCCGGTGTTTGCCGGGCCGGACGAGACGGACTTGTTCGGATTCATGTGCGTTCTGGTGCACTGGATCGATATCGGCGGCGGCGCCGTCGGCTCGTGCAGCGCGACCGATACGACGGATATCTTCCAGGAAGGCATCCAGTACCGAACCGTCAAGCTGTGGAGCCGCGGAGTCCGCAACGAGGAGCTCTATCGCATTGTCGAGTACAACACGCGGTTTCCGGCGATGGTGCTGGGCGATCTCGACGCCCAGCTAGCGGGCACGCTCGCCGGGCACGACAAGGTGCGGGCGCTGATCGAGCGCTACGGCCCCGAAACGGTGCGCGCCGCCATACAGGCGATCTGGGACCAGTCCGAAGCGGTCGCGCGCGATGCCGTGCGCGCGCTGCCCGACGGCGTGTGGCGGGCCGAGTCCTTCCTAGATGACGACGGGATCGAGGGCGACCCCGTCCCGGTCGGCATCGAGGTCAGGATCGACGGCGACCGGATGACCATCGATTTCTCCGGGCTCGGCGGCGAACTGCGAGGACCGCTCAATTCCGGCGTGCTCGGCGGCGCATATCCGGCGGCGCGGATCGCCTTCAAGATCCTCACCGCGCCCGACGAACCGGCGAACGAGGGCTGCTTCCGGCCGCTCGATATCGTCATTCCCGACGGCACCTTCC
>JAYQUR010000089.1:0-11493 GCA_038148075.1 Alphaproteobacteria bacterium
GGTTACATGGCCTATGACGGAACGCTCGATCCGTTCTACTGGCATATCCACGAAATGATCTTCGGGTTCGTCGGCGCGGCGTTGGGCGGCTTCCTGTTGACGGCGGTGCCGGAATGGACCGGGCGTCCCCCGATGCGGGGACGGCCGCTGCTCTTGCTCGTCCTGTTGTGGATTGCCGGTCGCGCGGCAATGTGGTTCGGCGGCGCGATCACGCCGACGGCGGCGGCAATCGTCGATCTCGCCTACGTCGCAGCGCTCGCCTTCTGGGTCGCGACCGAGCTGGTATCGGGAAAGAACTGGCGGAACCTGCCGGTGCTGCTGGTGCTCGTGCTGCTGATCGTCGCGAACGGGCTGTTCCATGCCGAGGCTCTCGACAGCGCGGCAGGCGGCGAAGCAGGCGTCCGCCTGTCGGTCGCGCTGGTGGTAGTTCTGCTGAGCCTGATCGGCGGGCGCGTCGTGCCTGCCTTCACCCGCAACTGGCTCGCCGCACGCGACGGGCCGGCGATTCCCGCGCCGATGCAATGGTTCGATGTCGCGACGCTCGGAATTTCGACGGTCACTCTTCTTGCCTGAGCCGCCGTGCCGGACGCAACCGGCATCGGGATGCTGCTGATCTTTTCGGGCGCGCTGCATCTGATACGGCTCCTGCGCTGGCGCGGCTGGCGGACGCTCGGCGAACCGCTGATCTCGATCCTCCATCTCGGATATTTGTGGATCGCCGTCGGCATGTTCCTGCTCGGCCTCGCGATCGAAGGCGCCGATGTGCGCGAAAGCGTCGGGCTGCACGTACTGACCATCGGCGCGATGGGCACGATGATCCTCGCCGTGTCGACTCGTGCCAGCCTGGGACACACCGGTCGGCTGCTCACGGCGGGGAAGGGGACATGCGCCGTCTATTCGCTTGTCTCGCTGGCGGTGCTGGCGCGCATCGTCTTCGAGTTCAGCGGCGCGCTGTCGTTCCTGTGGGTGGCGGCGGCGGCATGGACCGGGGCATTCGCCCTCTTCGTTGCGCTTTACGCGCCGATCTGGTTCGCACCCCGCCTGACGACGCCCGCTCCTTAGCGGTCAGGAGGCCGCGCGGAACTGCTTGGCGAGCTTCAGCCCCTGGCCTTGATAGTGAGAGCCGATGCCGCTGCCGTAGATTTTCTCCGGGCGCGCGGTCAGGCGCTCGTATCTCAGGCGGCCGATAACCTGCTCGTGTTCCAGCAGAAACGGCACGTCGTGCGAGCGCACTTCCAGAACGCCCCGCGACCCCACGCCCTGATCGTCGGGGCTCCATCCGAAACCGGGATCGAAGAACCCCGCATAGTGAACCCGGAACTCGCCTACCAGCGTGTCGTAGGCAACCATCTCCGCAGCGTAGTCCGGCGGAACGGTAACCGCCTCGCGAGTGGCGAGAATGTAGAAATCGTCCGGGTTCAGAATGATTCCGCCGCGACGCGCCGCCACGGGCTCCCAGAAGTCCGCGGGGTCGTAATGGTCGGGCTTGTCGACGTCGACGATGCCCGCGTGCCGGCGCGCACGCCAGCCGACGATACCGTCGCCGCCGAGATCGAGCCGTAGCGTCAGGCTCTTGTGTTCGGCGACCTCGGTCCGGTCGATGGGCACGTCGACGAGGTGCGTCGCATCGTGCAGTGCGAGCAGATCTTCCGCTCCCACGCGGGCGCGGCCGCGGCGGAGGCGGAGCTGCGTCAGCCGGGATCCGGTGCGCACCGCGATCGAAAACGTCTTGGGCGACACTTCCGCATAGAGCGGGCCTTCGTAGCCGCGTCGGACCAGGTCGAACCGGGTGCCGCCGTCGGTGATGACGCGCGTAAAGACATCCAGCCGGCCGGTGGAGCTCTTGGGATTGGCGAAGGCGGATACGTCGTCGGGCAGCGCCAGCCGTTCCTGCAGGGGAACGATGTACACGCAGCCCTTTTCCAGCACTGCGCCGTCCGTCAGGTCGATGCGGTGCATCTCGAAGGCGCGTACCTTGTCCTCGACGCTGGAGTCGGGGCCGGGCAGGAAACTTGCCTGGACCCGCCACGCGAACTCGCCGAGGCGCAGGTCGATGCTGGCCGGCTGCACGAGGTCGTCGCCGATCGGCAATGCCGCGCTCACCGCGCCGTCGGCGATCAGGCCGTGCAATTCCTGCGACGGAAATATCCCCGTCGGTACGGTGTCGACATCGCGTAGGGCAGCCTGGTTCATGGGGCTATTTTACGCGAATCTCGTCAGAATCCACGCCATCGCAGTCTTATGAGGCAGATCAATGCGGCGCGGCAATGGTCCGGCGAGTTTCTCGTGATGGCCGAGAACCCGGATACGACAACGGAGAGTGCCGACCGCCCCGCGCCGGCGGATGGCGAGTCGCTGGACTCCCTCGAAATCGTTCGCGAGCAGTTCGCCCGGGCCCGCCGCCATCTGCAGGGGTTCAAGCGCGGTCTGATCGAGTTCTTCGAATCGCCCAAGCGGTCGATTTCGGTGTGTTTTCCGGTGCAGATGGACGATGGCTCCATCCGCACGTTCCACGGGTACCGCGTGCTGCACAATACCGTTCTCGGACCCGGCAAGGGCGGCATCCGTTACCATCCGGACGTTTCGCTGCGCGAAGTCGCGGCGCTTGCGATGCTGATGACGTGGAAGACGTCGCTCATGCGGATACCCTTCGGCGGCGCCAAGGGAGGGGTGGTGTGCGATACGAAGGAACTGTCGGAAGACGAATTGCGTCGCATAACCCGGCGCTTCATCCATCAGCTTGGCGCCAATATCGGCCCCTATATCGACGTACCCGCCCCCGACCTTTACACCGGCGAGCGCGAGATGGCGTGGATCTACGACACGTACGATCTCATGCACCCGGGCGAGAACAACCGGCCGGTCGTCACCGGCAAGCCGATCGAACTGGGCGGATCCGAGGGGCGCGCCGACGCCACGGGGCTCGGCGTGTTCCTCGCCACCGAACGGTTCGTCGAGATCGCACCGCCTGCCGGCTTTGCCGGCATCTCCGGCGCGCGCGTCTGCATCCAGGGGATGGGGGATGTCGGGCTTGTCGCGGCACGAGCTTTCGCCGAGGCAGGCGCGCTCGTCACGGCGATCAGCGATAGCCAGGGCGGCATATTCCGCGAGGACGGCATCGATCTCGATGCGGCGGCGGCCCACAAGGCCGAGCACGGGACGGTGGTGGGATTGCCGGAAACGATGTCGATCACCAACGAAGATCTCCTGGTGCAGGATTGCGACATCCTCATTCCCGCGGCGATCTCGCACCAGATTACCGCGGCGAACGCTGCCGATATCAAGGCGGGCATCGTCGTCGAAGGGGCCAATGCGCCGACGACGCCGGCTGCCGACGACATCCTCCGCGACCGCGGCATCCCCGTAATCCCGGATATCCTCGCCAATGCCGGCGGCGTGACGGTGAGCTATTTCGAATGGGTTCAGAATATCGAGAACGAGAATTGGGAGCGCGAAGACGTCGTCCGCCGATTGCGTAACCGGATGCGGCGGGCGGTCGATGAACTCGTTGCGTGCCAACGCGACATGCTGGAAGGCGAGAATAAGAACGAGGTCGATAGCGAAGGGCTTGCCGTCGTCGGAAACGGCGTCGTCGACCTCCGGACGGCAGCGCTCGTTCTCGCCCTGCGGCGTGTGGCCAACGTCACGCTCGAACGCGGCATCTGGCCGTGACCGGTCCCGCGGCGGAGTCCGCACAGGACGACGCAGCGCCGGGGTTCCTTCGGATATTTTTCATCGCGCTCGGACCGGCTGCGTTCGCCGGGATGTTCGCTGTGTCGGCGCCCGCCGGGCTGGCTCCTGTCGGCTGGCATGTCGCCGCGGTTGTCGTGTGGATGGCCGTCTGGTGGGTGAGCCAGGCCCTTCCGCTTGCCGCAACGGCGCTGCTGCCGGCGATCGTGTTTCCGGTCCTTGGTGTCGGCGGCGTCGACGCGGTAACTTCGGCCTATGCCCATCCTCTGGTCTTCCTGTTCTTCGGCGGGTTCGTCGTCGCGTTGACCATCGAGCGGTGGAACCTTCACCGACGCATTGCACTTGCCGTACTTTCGCGAGCCGGAACGGGGGCGGCCGCACTCACCGGCGGTTTCATGCTTGCCACGGCGGTCCTGAGCATGTGGGTGAGCAATACCGCGACGACGCTGATGATGGTCCCCATCGCGGTGAGCGTGATCTCGCTGGTGGGATCGAATCTCGGGGACGCGGCGGATCCGCGGGCGCACGCGCGTTTCGCCTCCGGTTTACTGATCGGCGTGGCGCATGCCGCCAGCATCGGCGGGCTTGCGACATTGATCGGCACGCCGCCCAACGCCTTTCTGGCTGGCTATCTTGCCAGCGTGCACGGTATAGAGGTCGGTTTCGGGCGGTGGATGCTGATCGGCCTGCCCGTATCCCTTGTCATGCTTGCAGTTGCCTGGTTTCTCAATGTCCGGGTCGTTTTTTCCTGCCGCGGATTGGCGCTCGGGCGCGCGCGGCAGGCACTTGCGGAACGCCGGGCGTCTCTGGGCGCGATGTCGCGCGGGGAACGGCTGTCCGCCTGGCTGCTCGTCTCGGTTGCGGCTGCCTGGGTTTTGCGGCCCGTTTTCGGAGACCGGCTGCCGATCGGGGATACCGAAATCGCGGTCGCCGCAGCGCTCGCGGCTTTCGCGATTCCGGTCGACCTGCGCCGCGGAATATTTTTGATGAACTGGGAAAGCGTTTCCCGACTGCCCTGGGGCATTCTCATTCTTTTCGGGGGTGGGTTGAGCCTTGCCGCGGCGATCGATTCGTCCGGCCTCGCGGCGTGGCTCGGCGGTCATCTTTCGGACCTCGGGATGCTGCCGGTGCTGGTGACCGTTCTGGTTCTGACGCTGGTCGTCGTGTTTCTCACGGAACTGTCGAGCAACACCGCGACCGCGGCGATCTTCGTACCGATCGGCGCGTCGCTCGGCGCGACGTTGGACCTTCCGGTCGAAATGCTGGCGGTTCCGGTTGCGCTCGCGGCAAGCTGCGCCTTCATGATGCCGGTTGCGACGCCGCCCAATGCGATCGTTTTCGGCAGCGGCCACGTGACGGTGCTGCAGATGTGCCGGGCCGGGTTTCTGCTCAACCTGGTCGGCAGCGCCGTTATCGCGATATCCGCGATCGTTCTCGTACCGGCGATTTCGGACCATAGGGCGGATATCGATTTCTGCTTGATCGAAATTATTTTAAGCTTAAAATAATTTCATCGCGACCGACTGGCGGACGGAGAACGGCATGAAAATCGAAATTATCGGCGGCGGCCCGGCGGGCCTTTATTTCGCGCTCCTGATGAAAAAGGCCGATCCGTCGCACGCGATCAAAATCTACGAGCAGAACCGGCCCGACGACACGTTCGGCTTCGGTGTCGTCTTTTCCGCCGAAACGCTCGGTCATTTCCGCGACTACGATGCGGATTCCTACGACCGTATCCGCGAGACATTCGCGTACTGGGACGACATCGTCACGCACTACAAGGGCGAGACGGTGGTGTCCGGCGGCCACGGGTTCTGCGGCATGTCGCGCAAGGATCTGCTGCTGATCCTGCAGGCGTGCTGCCGCGACGCGGGCATCGAGATGGAGTTCCAGCGCGAGATAAAGTCGCTCGACGACATCGCGCCCGATGCCGATCTGATCCTCGGGTCGAACGGTATAAAATCCTGGATCCGCGACGAGAATGCAGATCACTTCAAGCCGAGCTTCGACTGGCGGCCCAACAAATTCGTGTGGCTCGGTTCGACGAAGCCGTTGCCGGCCTTCACGTTCGATTTCCGCGAGAACGACGCCGGCATCTGGAACCTGCACGCCTACCAGTACAACAGCGAGATGAGCACCTGGATCGTCGAGACCACGGGCGAGGTCTGGACGAAAGCAGGGATGGAGAATGCGACCGAAGAAGAGACCGTCGCTTACATCTCCGAACTCTACAAGGATCTGCTGGACGGATACCCGATCATCACCAATCGCTCTATCTGGCGCAATTTCCCGACCATCAGGTGCGAAACCTGGGTGAAGGACAATCTCGTCATAATGGGCGACGCCGCGCATACCGCGCACTTCTCGATCGGATCGGGCACCAAGCTCGCCATGGAAGACGCCATCGCCCTGTTCGATGCGTGCCAGCAGGAACCCGACGCGCGCGCGGCGCTGAAGCTGTACGACCGGGCGCGGCGCGACGAGGTGGAGCGCCTGCAACACGCCGCCGACGTCTCGCTGTCCTGGTTCGAGCATGTCGACCGGTACTGGGGCATGGACGCGACGCAGTTTACGTTCAGCCTGATGTCGCGGTCCAAGGCGATCACCTACGACAATCTACGGATGCGCGATCCCGCCTTTATCGCCGAAGTCGACAAATCCTTCTCCGCCGATGCCGCGGCGGCGTTCGGCGCGCCGGAACTCGCAGAGAAGCCGGTTCCGCCCATGTTCGCGCCGTTCCGGCTGCGCGACATGGACCTGGCGAACCGCGTGGTTGTCTCGCCGATGTGCCAGTACTGCGCGACCGACGGCATGCCCGACGACTGGCATTTCACGCACTACACCACGCGAGCGCTTGGCGGAGCGGGGCTCGTCTTTACCGAGATGACCTGCATCTCTCCAGATGCGCGCATCACGCCCGGCTGCACGGGTATCTGGACGGACGAACAGGAAGCCGCGTGGAAGCGGATCGTCGATTTCGCGCATGAGCGCACGGAAGCACGGATGGCGATGCAGATCGGGCACGCGGGCCGCAAGGGGGCGACGAAGTTGGCCTGGGAGGGGATCGACCAGCCGCTTGACGACGGCGCGTGGGAAATCGTTGCGGCGTCTCCGATCCCCTACCTGCCTAACTCGCAGGTCCCGCGCGAGATGACGCGCGAGGATATGGATCGTGTAAAGGCCGATTTCGTCGCCGCGTTCGAACGCGCGGCGCGCGCCGGATTCGACCTCGCGGAACTGCATTGTGCGCACGGCTACGTGCTCGCCACGTTCCTGTCGCCGGTGACCAACAAGCGTACAGACGAATACGGCGGCAGCCTCGAAAACCGGCTGCGTTATCCGCTCGAGGTCTTCGACGCGTGCCGGGCCGTCTGGCCCGAGGACCGGCCGATGTCCGTCCGGATTTCGGCTAGCGACTGGATCGACGGCGGCACGACCGGCGACGACGCGGTCGCCTTCGCGAAGGCCTTCAAGGCGCGCGGCTGCGATGTGATCAATGTCTCGACGGGCCAGACGGATCCGGCGGAAAAGCCGGTCTACGGGCGCATGTTCCAGGCGCCGTTCTCGGAACAGATCCGCATCGAGGCGGATATCCCGACCATCGTCGCCGGCAACATCTTCGACTGGGACCAGGTGAACACGATCGTCGGTTCCGGGCGGTCCGACCTCGTCGCGCTGGCGCGGACGCATCTCTACAACCCGTACTTCACGGAGCAAGCGGCAGCCTATTACGGGGTCGAAAAGCAAGCCTGGCCGGACCAGTACATGTCGGCCAAGTTCGCGGCCTTCCGTCAGTTCGAACGCTCGCGCTTGCAGCTCGAGGAACTGCGCGAACAGGCCAAGCCGAACACGCAGGAAGGTCAGACCGGCTCGTCGCTCCTCAACCGCGCCAGCGAATGGGAGATGAAGGGGGCCGCCGTCGGCGCTGCGGCCGCCTCCAAAACGGAAGCGGCCGAGTAGCGCGCTTACGGATCGGGCGGCCCGTAGCCCGGGTGTTCCTCGACCTCGCGGTTCGACGGCAGGGCGTTGCGGCCGCCGAACCGCTCCTTCCACTTCTCGATCGCCTCGGGATTGAAGACGTTGTTCGGCACCTTGCCGCTCAGCGCTTCGAGCACCGCCTGCGTCGCCCACTTGTAGCCGGGACCGAGCCCGCTGTGCAGGTTCGACGCAACCATATGGGCCGACATCGAGATCTTGTCGCCGAGATCGCGCAGGGGCGAGTCCGCGGGGAGCGGCTCGTCCGCGAACGCATCGATTGCGGCGCCGCCGATCACGTCGTTCTTGAGCGCGTCAGCCAGCGCCTTTTCGTCGACATTGCCGCCACGCGACGTATTGATGAACACCGCATCGGGTTTCATCTTCGCGAAGCGCTCCGCGTTCATGAACTTGTCGGTCGTCCGATTGTGCGTGCAGTGGACGGAGACGATATCGGAATTCTCCAGCAGGTAGTCGAGTTCGACCTTTTCGGCGCCCTTGCGCTCGAACCGCTCGTCCTCGATGAACGGGTCGTGGGCGATGATCCTCATGCCCCACGGCTGGAAGAGCTGCGAGACCCGGGCGCCGATCCGCCCGAGGCCGATGATGCCGAGCGTCAGCCCCTCGTAGCCGTCCGACGAGCGGGCACCGAGATAGCGCCCCATGTGCGACGGATCGCGCCACTTGCCCGATTTCACCGCGGCGTCGCGTTCGCTCAGCTTCTTCAACCGGTTGAGGATCATCGCGACCGTGCCTTCGGCGACGCCGTAGCAGTTCGATTCCGTCGGGCCGTGCGTGACGAGGATGCCGAGCTCGGTCGCTGCGTCGACGTCGATGTCGTCGGTGCCGACCGTGCACTTGGCGACGATACGGAGGTCGGGGCTCGCTTCCATGATGTTGCGGGTGATGGGGCTCGAACGGATCGACGTGCCCATCAGCGCCTGCGCGTCCCTGGCGAAGCCGATCATTTCGTCTTCGTTGTTGCCCTGCGGGGTGTGCCAGTTCGCTTCGCCGAGAACCAGCTCGCAGCCGTAGCTTTCCAGGCGCGGGTGATTTTCGCCCGACTCGTCGGCAGGGGCGAAGACAAAGATTTTGGGGTCGGCCATTCGGTTGTCCTTCGGATTTCGTTGTTGGCCGAAGTTTGTCCCGCCCGCGTGCGCGGCGCAACCGGCGCTCGTACTTGACCTGGCCGCCCGCGGCGGATAGCGAAGGGCGACAGGAGGACCGACCGAATGACCATCAAGCTCTACGAACTTCTCGGCGCCGATGACAGGCGCTACAGCCAGTTTTCCTGGCGCGCGAAAATGGCGCTCAAGCACAAGGGCCTCGACTTCGAGCAGATTCCGCTTTTGCTGACCGACAAGGAATCGATCGCGTTCGCCGAGTCGACCAGCGTGCCCGTCATGGTCGATGGCGAGCATATCGAGAACGATTCGTGGGACATCGCCATCTATCTCGAAGAGCGCTACCCCGACGCCCCGTCGCTGTTCGGCGGCGAGATAGGCAAGGGCGTCACGCGCGTTCTCAATTCCTGGTGCGACCGCGCGGTCAACGTGGCGCTCGGTCCGCTGATCGCGCGCGACGTGCTCGACGCAGCACACCCCGAGGATCGCGCCTATTTCCGCGAGACGATGGAGAAGATGTACAAGCGGACGCTGGAGGAAGTGCAGGAAGGGCGCGAGGATCGGGTGAAGATCCTCTACCGCACCCTGGACCCCATCCGGACCACGTTCCGAAAGGGCCAGCCGTTCATTTCGGGCGACGAGCCGGCCTATGCCGACTACGTTGTCTTCTCGCAGTTCCAGTGGGCGCGGGTGACGAGCCCGTTCAAGCTGCTCGATGCCGACGATCCGGTGTTCCTGTGGCGCGAGCGGATGCTCGATCTATACGACGGGTTTGCGCGCGATACCGTCGCCTACGACGTCGCTGCCTGAGCCCGCGGCCTAGACTGAAACGAATACCGAGGCGTAGACGACGCCTTCGAAATCCTGCGGCATTTCGCGGGTCAGGGCGTCGTCCGCCGCATCGTGGCGGTACGGCAGCGACGGTCGCTTCTTTCGCCGGACCGGTTGCGGCTGTTCCGCAGGTGCCGCGGCGGCGCCCGGCAGCAGACCCGCGGCATGCCAGGCGGGCAGCAAGGGCGGCTTAGTCGTTGCGGCATCGGTGTGCCCGTCGGGACGGTTCGGACCCGGATCGCCGACCGCCGGGGCGGGGCGACTGCGGCCGAACCGGCCCGGCGCGACGACCGGCGCAGCCGACGGTACCGCGTCGCCGATCTCCGCCGCGATATCGAACGTGAACCGCGATATCCCTGTCCCGGTTTCCGCCGCTTCCGTCGCCTCCACGCTTCGCAGTACGGCAGCGGTTCGCAATTTTTCGAAGATGCCGAACAGTTCCGCTTCCTCGACGGCAGAAGCGGCCTGCCCCGGAAGCGGCGCGTGTTCGGGCCGATGGGCCGGGCTGCCGGAGATCGGCCGGTCGCTGGCGGAAAGGTCCGAAATCGCCGGCGGGACGAACGGGAGGCCCGTCGACCGGTCGAGAAGCGGGCCGACGCGAAAGTTCGATGCGATTTCGTCGACAGGCCGCGAAGCGACCTCGAGCGGAACGGCGACGGCGGTTCCCGGAAGCTCCGCGTTCGCGGGTAAAGAAGCGGGCGCGAAGGCGACCGACGTCTGGCCGACGCGAACCGTCACGGCCCCCGTCGACGGACGCACCCGGACCGAAAGACCATCCGATTCGAGGCGTACATCGCCGCTTGTCGACCGTCCCGGTGCCGCGGGCTGCAGCGCCGCGATCGACCGGGAGATTTCCCCGGGCGCCGGCCGTTCGGACGGCGGCGCGGTCGCGGCGATCGCGCGGACGATGACACGCGAAATCGCGGCGGATGCGTCCGGATGCGCGTTCAGGACATTCGGGGCGACGGCGGCGAGCCGCGCGCCGAGAGCGGCGGCGAAGGCGTCGGGGAGGATCGCGAGTCCCCCCGGCACCGGTGACGGGGCCTTTGCGATCGCAGACGGAGCTTCGGCGGCGGCTGCGCGTATGGCGGCGAAGGCGGCTGCTAGCGGCGTCGCGGCCTTTTCGTCCCCATCGGTAACGTCCAGCAAGTGCGGCAGGCCTATGTCGGCCGGCCGTGGGGTGGATGCCGCCCGGACGCCGACCTGCGGCGGCGTGACGTCGATCGCGCCCGTCTCGGTGTCGACGGCAACCACGAGACCGCGTGCCGCAAAGCTGAGGAGTCCGTTCGACGGGGCTGCGGCACCGGATTGAAGACGTTCCAGTGCCGCCTGGACGATCCGGGCCGCGTTTTCGCCGTTGTCGGCGATGCTGTTGGCGAGAACGGCGACCGCTTCTTCGGCGGCACGGACGGCGACGTTTTCCGGCAGACCGGCTTCCACGAGGGAGGCGAGAACGCGCTGGCGGAGCTGATCGAGCAGGGCGGCGGCGATGGCGCGGGATTCGCGCGCAAGGGCATCGGCGGCGAGGGGCGCTGGGTCCCTGCCGTTCCTGCGTGCGCCGGCTTCCTGATCGTGTCCTGCCGGCGGGCGGGCATCTCGCGCGGTCGATTCCGCAGCGGTGACCGCCGCCTGGGCGTATTTCGTCAGGGCCGCGCTACCTGCGCCGACCGAGGGCAACATTCGGACCTCCTGTCCCTGCCACTCACCGCCTGCTACATGCGGGCGGAAATTCCGGCGTCGGGCCCGCATCGGACCGTCGGCCTGCCGGTGCTTCCTGCACTTCGGCAGCTTTACGCTATCGCCGAATGCTGAACGGATCGTTAGCCGAACCGGTTAACGGTAAATTTGCCGGGAAACGAAAAAGCCCCCGCAC
>JAYQUR010000090.1:0-11356 GCA_038148075.1 Alphaproteobacteria bacterium
CGTGGCACAGGAGACGATGTCGGCGGCGCGAACCGCCGCCTCTAGATCGGGCGCGGCGGCAGCGTCGAAGCCGCGCGCCGACAGAGCCGCCGCGAGCGCCCGCGCCTTATCCGGGTCGCGGCCCCAGACCAGCGTGCGGCGGATCGGCCGGACCGCGGCATGCGCGGCCGCGAGCTCCGGCGCGAGCTGTCCGGTGCCGACGACCAGATGGCTCGCCGCGTCCGCGCGCGCCAGGTAGCGGGCGGCGAGCGCCGAAGCGGCGGCGGTACGCCGGTTGGTGAGCGCCTGGCCGTCGATCACAGCGAGCGGCGCACCGGTCCCCCCGTCGAACATCATCACCGTCCCGAGAACTGCGGGCAGACCGCGCCCTGCATTGCCGGGAAAGACGTTGACGATCTTCACCGCGACGGGCCCGCCGGCGCGCCAGGCGGGCTTGATCAGCATCGTACCGCCGCCCGGCAGGTCGTGGCGGTGGCGCAGCGGCACGTCGGCGCCCTTGTCGGTATTCGTGGCATGGAAGGCGGCGTCGAGGCGGTCGATCAGCGAGGGGTAATCGAGATGGGCGGCGGTTTCCGCCGCGTCGATGGTGCGCATGCCGGTCACCGGGCCGGTCAAGCCGGGCGTCAGCCGCGCCCCTGGCCGGGCAACGCGATGCGGTCGCCGGCGGAAGGGATGCGCGTCGACGACGGCGTCGCCGGAGGCCTGTCGGCAAATTCCTCGGCGTCGTGTTCGAGCCTCTCGACACGACGTTCGGCGCGGCGCGCGCGGCGGCGCCAGCCGGTGCCGGACAGCCAAGCGACCGCCATCCCGAACAGGATGCCGACCGCGAGCGGGATCAGGACCCACAGCGAGGCCCACATGGTCTGGACGCCGTCGAACGGCCAGATTTCGAGCGTAATCGGCGTCCGGTTCTCGACCGCGAAGACGCCGACGATGACGGCGAGCGGGACGAAAACGACGATTCCGATGACGGTTTTCATGTGTATTCGGCCGACGGCAGGACGGCGGGACGGCGGGCAGTTCAGGCGCGGCGGACGGCGCGCGCGTCACGGTTATTTCCGACCGTTCAGCCTGTAGCGCAGGTCCTTGCCGGATTTGAAGAAGGGCACGTATTTCCGCGCGACCTGCACGGATTCGCCGGTACGCGGATTGCGGCCGACGCGCGCATCGCGACTCTTGACCGAGAACGCGCCGAAGCCGCGCAACTCGACCCGGTCGCCGCGGGCGAGGGCGGACGAAATT
Organism: Alphaproteobacteria bacterium; assembly: GCA_038148075.1. Lineage (GTDB taxonomy): Bacteria > Pseudomonadota > Alphaproteobacteria > MPNO01 > UBA830 > JAYQUR01. The sequence continues at coordinate 1,243 of JAYQUR010000090.1, forward strand.
TCATCGAAAATGGTGGAGACGATCCGTTCGACGTCTCGCTGGTACAGGTGCGGATTCTTTTCCGCCAGCCTCAGGATAAGTTCCGACTTCGTCATCTACCCGTATCCCCCTGCGCGCCCGGCTCTTGTTCTTGCACCCGATCCGCGCAACCTAGTCTTGCGAGTGCGGCTTGCACCGCCGCCCGGTTCCCGGCGCACACCCTGTCAGGCGTGCATCCGGACGATGATTTTCGAGTATTGCGGGATGCGACGGCGGAACCGTTCGCTCCGTTTTACCAGCCGGAATGTTGCCAGACCGATACCAGTCCGTCAAGGGTAAGTCGTTCAGACAAAATCGTTTTTCGCGCCAAGCCGCCGACGCGATCGAGCAGATCGCCGACCCGGCGGTCGAGGTCGACCCGGTGCACGGGCAGGCCGGCGGGAAGCGTGCGCTCGCGTTCCAGCCAGGCGACAGCCTCGCGCTGACCGCCGATCGCATCGATCAGCCCGATCTCGCGGGCGCGGCGGCCGGTTAAGACGCGGCCGTCGGAAAACGACGCCGCGGCGGCAGGCTCCAGCTGGCGGCGAACGAGTACCATGTTGCGGAACGAGGCATAGGTCTCGTCGATGATCTCCTGCATCGCGGCGGCGGCAGCCGGCGTAACCGGCTCCATCGGGCTGGGCGACGCCTTCAGTTCGCCGCTCTTGAAGGCACGCGGCGTGATGCCGACCATGTCGAGCAGGCGCGTGATCTCGGCGGTCTGCATGACGACGCCGATCGACCCGGTCAGGGTCGTCTCATGGGCGTAGATCCGGTCCGCCGCGATGGCGACCATATAGGCCGCCGACGTCGCCAGCCCGTCCATCAGCGCGACGACGGGCTTCTTCTCGCCGAGTTCCAGAAGGGCGCGGTAGAGGCTCTCCCCGCCGGTCACCGTACCGCCGGGGCTGTTGATCCGTAACAGCACCGCCCGTACGGAGTCGTCCTTGCCGAGCGCCGCGATCGCATCGAGACGCCGGTCGTCGCGGACGATGATCCCGTCTATGTCGACGCGGGCGATACGGTCGCCGGAAAGACCGTCGCCGAACCGCCCCCAGGCTGCGACAACGGCGGCGACCGCCGCCACGACGGCGACGATCCGCCAGAAGGTCAGCCGGCGCTTCAGGCGGCGCCGGTCAACCAGATAGTCGGAATCGTATGCCATCGCGTTGGATGCGGTATCGCGTCAGCGTCCCGGACGGGATCAGGATTTCTCCTGATCCCCTTCGTCCGTAGCGGCCGCATCGCCGCCGTCCGCCTCGTCGCGGGCGCGGTTGAGCGCGGCACCCAGGATATCGCCGAGGCTCGCGCCGGAATCGGAGGAGCCGTAATCGGCCATCGCCTGCTTCTCCTCTTCCATCTCGTGCGCCTTGACCGACAGGCTGAGCTTGCGGTCCTTGCGGTCGATGTTGGTGACGCGCGCATCGATGCGGTCGCCGACGGCGAACCGGTCTGGCCGCTGCTCGGAACGCTCGCGCGACAGGTCGGCGCGGCGAATGAAGCCCGGCAGCGCGCCGGACACCGTCACCTCGAGCCCGCCGTCGGTCACCGCGGACACCGTGCAGGTCACGGTGTCGCCCTTCTTGATGCCTTCCATGGCGGAGGCGAAGGGATCGTCCGAAAGCTGCTTGATGCCGAGGCTGACGCGCTCCTTCTCGACGTCGACGTCGAGAATGCGGGCCGTCACCATGTCGCCCTTGTTGTAGGACTTGACGGCTTCCTCGCCGTCCATGTCCCACGACAGGTCGGACAGGTGGACCATGCCGTCGATCTCGCCGGGCAGGCCGACGAACAGGCCGAACTCGGTGATGTTCTTGACCTCGCCCTCGATATCGCCGCCGGCCGGATGGTTGGCCGCGAACGACTCCCACGGGTTGTCGTAGCACTGCTTGAGGCCGAGGCTGATGCGCCGCTTCTGCGGGTCGACCTCGAGCACCATGACGTCGACTTCCTGGCTGGTCGAAACGATCTTGCCGGGATGGACGTTCTTCTTGGTCCAGCTCATCTCGGACACGTGGACCAGGCCCTCGACGCCCGGCTCCAGCTCGACGAACGCACCGTAGTCGGTGATGTTCGAGACGCGTCCGGTGAACTTCGTGCCGACCGGGTACTTGAGCTCCACGCCCTCCCACGGATCCGCGTCGAGCTGCTTCATGCCGAGCGAGATGCGCTGCGTCTCCGAGTTGTAGCGGATGACCTGAACCTTGACCGCCTGGCCGATCGAGAGCGCCTCGGTCGGGTGGTTGATGCGGCGCCACGCGATGTCGGTGACGTGCAGCAGGCCGTCGACGCCGCCGAGATCGACGAACGCGCCGTAGTCGGTGATGTTCTTGACCACGCCTTCGAGGATCTGGCCCTCCTTGAGGGTCGCCAGCAGCTCGTTGCGCTGTTCGGCGCGGGATTCCTCGAGAACCGCGCGGCGCGACACGACGATGTTGCCGCGGCGTCGGTCCATCTTGAGGATCTGGAACGGCTGCGGCGTGCCCATCAGGGGACCGACGTCGCGGATCGGGCGAACGTCGACCTGGCTGCCGGGCAGGAACGCCACGGCGCCCGACAGGTCGACCGTGAAGCCGCCCTTGACGCGACCGAAGATCGTGCCGGTAACGCGCTCGGTCTTCTCGAACGCGATTTCAAGCTGCGTCCACGCCTCTTCGCGGCGGGCGCGCTCACGGCTGAGAACGGCCTCGCCGTTCCTGTTTTCCATCCGCTCCAGATAGACGTCGACGACATCGCCGGGGACGATTTCGGGCGGCTGGCCCGGGACGCCGAATTCCTTCAGCGGCACGCGGCCCTCCGACTTGAGGCCGACGTCGATAAGCACGTTGTCGCCGTCGATCGACAGCACGGTTCCTTTGATGACGGAACCTTCGGTCAGTTCGCCCTGCCCGAAGCTCTCCTCGAGCATCGCGGCGAAATCTTCGGTCATTGCGGATTGGGTTTCTGTTGCCATGGGTTTTCCTGATTTTACCTTTCCGGAACGAAAAACGCGGCGCGCGGACACGCGCCGGAGCGACGGTCCACGGGACATCGTTTACAGTTCCACTTTTCCTGCAGCGGGATCGGTCACAAGCCCGGCGGGGCACCCTCCGCGTTTGAATTTGCCGCGTTTCTCTTTGCGGAAACGCGACAGACGCGGCTGACGCCTATGCTCGGGATGCGGCGCCTGAAAATTCTCCCTTGGCGCCGCGAGCCGTCCTGACCTGCAGAACGCGCGGTTTATACGCGGATGTTCCCGGTTTCGCAACCGGTTTGGAGGAGTTTCCTCAGGGTCGGAAAACCAGCCCGAGCCGGCTCATCAGCCCGGAAAAACCCGGAAAACTGGTGCCGATGGCCGCCGCGTCGTCGATACGAACCGGTTTTTCGGCTGCCGCGCCCATCACGAGAAAGGCCATCGCGATACGATGGTCGAGATGAACGGCGATCTCCGCGCCGCCGGGCGGCGGGCCTCCGCAACCGTCGATGACGATATCGTCGCCGTCGGCGCGCACGCCCACGCCGCAGGCAGTCAGCCCGTCGACGATGGCGGCGAAGCGGTCGCTTTCCTTGACGCGGAGCTCGGCCAATCCGCGCATCCGCGTCTCGCCGGACGCGAACGACGCCGCGACCGCCAGGATGGGATATTCGTCGATCATCGATGGCGCGCGCTCGGCGGGCACGTCGGTCCCCGTCAGCCCGCCGTGCCGGAACACGAGATCGGCGACCGGCTCGCCGCCGGATTCGCGCGCATTCTCGATCCGGAGATCGGCACCCATCTCGCGGAGCGTCAAGAACAGCCCGGCGCGCAACGGATTCATCCCGACATTCTCGACGGTAAGTTCGGAGCCGGGCACCAGCAGCGCCGCGACGCCGGGGAACGCGGCGGATGACGGATCGCCCGGGACCGTGACGTCGGCCGCCTCGAGCTCGGCATGGCCGGTCACCGAGATCGCAACCCCGCCGCCATCGGCCTCGGCGACTTCTATATCGGCGCCGAAGGCACGCAGCATGTTCTCGGTGTGATCCCGCGTCGCCTTGCGCTCGATCACCGTCGTCCCGCCGGGCGTATTGAGGGCCGCCAGCAGCACCGACGACTTCACCTGCGCCGAGGGGACGGGAACCTCGTAGACGATCGGAATCGGCTCCGGCGTGCCGCGCAGCAGCAGCGGCATCTTTCCGCCATCCCGCGCCTCGAAGTCGGCGCCCATCTTCGACAGCGGCACGATGACGCGATCCATCGGCCGGGTTCGGAGCGACTCGTCGCCGGTCGCGTGCACGGTCACATCCTGCGTCGCCATCAGCCCCATCAGGAGCCGCGCGCCGGTGCCGGAATTGCCGAAATCCAGCACGTCGTCAGGCGACAGGAACCCGCCGACGCCGACGCCGTCGACCAGCCACACGTCGCCCTCCCTGCGCGCGGCGGCGCCCAGCGCGTTGAGAGCGGCGGCCGTACGCAGCACGTCGTCGGCCTCCAGCAGGCCCTCGATGCGGGTGCGGCCGACCGCGCTCGCGCCGACCATCAGCGCGCGATGCGAGATCGACTTGTCGCCCGGCACGCGGATCGTTCCTTTGACGGCGGATGCGGGCTCGGAGGTGAGAGAGGTCACGGACGGTTCCCGTTCAGGCGAAGGTTGCGGGGGTCTGTAGCACAAAGCCGGTGCGGCGGAACAGCGCGGCGATTTTGCTTTTGACAGACCCGGCCGAACATGGCAAACGCACCCGTCCGATACACTGAAGAATATGGAGGCTTGCCTTGGCGAAGCCGGAATGGGGCCTGAAACGGACCTGCCTGAGCTGCAACACGCGGTTTTACGACATGCAGAAGAATCCGATCGTCTGCCCGAACTGCGAGACGGAATTCGATCCGCTTGCGCTCGTCCGGCCGCGCCGGGCCCGGGCCGCCGCGGCGGCGAGCCAGGCCAAGGAGAAGGCGCCGGCTCCGGTGAAGGCGGTCGAGGAAGAGTCGGAAGATATCGATATCGATGACGATCTCGACGACGATATCGATCTCGACGACGACGGCGACGACGATCTGATTGCGGACGCCGACGACATGGACGACGAGGACGATCCGGAAGTCTCCGGCGTCGTCGGCGGTGCCAAAGGCGCCGGGGACGAGGACGACCGCTGAGGGAAGTCCCGCAGTCGGACCGGCAGAAATGCCGGGATTTTTTCCTTGCGGCGGCAACCGCATTTTAAATAAAGTGCGCGCCGCCCGGCGGGCCGGCCCTATCGGGGCGGCGCGCTGCCGGAAAACATAGAAGACCGAACCAGTTTCGGGGCCATAGCTCAGTTGGGAGAGCGCTTGAATGGCATTCAAGAGGTCGTCGGTTCGATTCCGATTGGCTCCACCAAAATGAAGGGCCCGGCAGACCGCCGGGCCCTTTTCTTTTGGGCGACGAAAGGCATGCGCATGTTACAAGAGAGCGTAACGAAGAAAGAAACGGGGAGTTCATGAACGGATGTCCAGCCTGATAGATGCACTGCGCGACATCGTCGTCGCCAACCGGATTCTCGCCCACGAGGACGTGGTCGACGCGTTCGGCCATGTCAGCGTGCGCCATCCCGACAATCCGGGCCATTACCTGATGGCCCGGTCGCGAAGCCCCGAGCTGGTGACGATGGACGACATCATGGAGTTCACGCTGGCGGGCGACATCGTCGGCGGCGACGACCGCAAGCCCTATGCGGAGCGCCACATCCACGGCGGCATCTACGAGGCGCGGCCCGACGTGCAGTCGGTCGTCCACAACCATTCGCATGCCGTCATCCCGTTCAGCGTGACCCAGACGCCGCTGCGCCCGATGATGCACGTCACCGGCGTCATCGGCGAACACGTGCCGGTGTGGGACATCGAGGACAAGTTCGGCGGCACGTCGCTGCTCGTCACCAACATGGAGCAGGGCCGCGACCTGGCGGAGCAGATGGGCGACGCGGCGGTGGTGCTGATGCGCGGCCATGGCTGCGCCGTCGCCGGCGCGGGCATCAAGCAGACGGTGCTGACGGCGATCTACACCCAGGTCAATGCCAAGCTGCAACTGCAGGCTATGCCGCTGGGCGAGGTGAAGTATCTCAGCCCCGTCGAGATCGAGCTGACGCCGGAGACGCTGGTCGGCCCGCTCGCCATGGAACGCGCGTGGGAATATTTCGCGCGCCGCGCCATGGGCGGCGAATTCTGACGATGGACCCGGCGGAGACGCCGTGCCGCACGGCTCATGAACTCGGCTGAGGATCCCCCCGAATTCCGGCCCGACTTCTTCGCCCGGCAGGACGAAATGCCGGATGAGATGTTCTATTCGATGCCGCGGCTCGTCACCCATATCGACGAGGCCGCCTGCGCCGCGCTCGCCGCCTATTACGCGACCGTCCTGAAGGACGGCGACGTCGTGCTGGATCTGATGTCGAGTTGCGTATCGCACCTGCCGCCGGATGCGAGATACGGCAAGGTGATCGGCCACGGCATGAACCGGACGGAGCTCGAGGCGAACCCGCAGCTCGACGAATATTTTCTGCAGAACCTCAACAAGACCCCGGCCCTCCCGTTCGAAGCGGGCTCCTTCGACGCCTGCCTGATCGCGGTGTCGGTGCAGTACCTGACGCGCCCGGTCGAGCTGTTCGCCGAAATCGCGCGGATACTGAAACCGGGCGGCGTTCTCGCCGTATCGTTCTCGAACCGGATGTTCCCGACCAAAACGGTGGCGCTGTGGCAGGCGCTCGACGACGCCGGACACGGCAAACTGGTCGCGGAATACGCGCGGCGAGCCGGCGGGTACGACGATCCCGTCGTGCGGGACCTGTCGCCGAACCCGGGCCGAAGCGACCCGCTTTACACCGTCGAGGCGCGCGCCGCGGCGCGCCCCTGACCGCGCGGCAGGATCAGACGAGAGCGTAAAGAGAGCCGATCGCCAGCACGTAGCCGGCAAGCAGCCAGATGGCGGTTTTGGGATGCGGACGGGCGATACTCACAGAGCCGAAATATCCGGGGAAAGACATGGAAAATTTCCTCAAATCAAAACAGGATGAAAAATCTGGCATAAAGTCATTAATAAGTCGTTATTATTTGAAATTTATTTCAATTTATTTATTTCATAACTCTATTATATACGACGTTATTTATTATTAAATATGCAGAAATTTTTTCCGATATTGAGGAAATTAACTTTAAGACTTTCTTCAGCCCGGCCTTCTAACCTGTTGCCGCACTTTGCATGGGCAGACAGATGGACTTCTACAATCTCGCGCGCCAGTTCGTTTGCGTCGTCATCGCCGCAACCTTGTCGCTGACTGTCACGGTCGTCGAGAAGATGCTGTCGCAACGGCCGGAATGGCTGGAAAAGATCGCGCTTCTCGAGGCCCAGTTCCGGGCCATCGCCGAGGGCCGCGACGGCAGCCTCGACGCTGAAACCGCTCTGCCGCCGCCGGCCGAACGAAGCCCGACCGCGCCGCCACGGGCCGACCTTCCGGTCGACCTGCAGGGCCTGGTCGACGGCTACGGCAAGCTGCTGGAGTTCACGCAGCACGTGAAGATCCGCGGCCTGATGCTGGACCCCGAGTTCTGCGAAAAAGTGGAACGGGAGTGGACGGTGAAAACGCTGCTGTCCTACATGCTGACGGCCGAAAAGTCGCTTAAGGAGCAGGCGGCCGAAGCGCACGACACGGCGGCGCGGATGATTTCCGCTGGGCGCGGCGGCGCGCCGACCGGCTGACATGGCCGTGGCGCGGGCCGTTGAAATCGCCGCCGCCGCTCCCCATATTGGGCGAAGCGGGTGCCACAAACGGACCCGCGACATATTTCTCGCTCAAACGAGGGGAAGACGCATGACGCGGCTATCGCTGTTCAACAGTCCGTTTCTGCTCGGGTTCGACGATCTCGAGCGCGCGCTCGACAGGGTTTCGAAAGCGTCGTCGGACGGTTACCCGCCCTACAACATCGAACGCATCGGCGAAGACGGCATCCGGATCACGCTCGCCGTCGCCGGGTTTTCCGACGAAGAGCTGTCGGTAACCGTCGAGAACGCCCAGCTTGTCGTCCGCGGCAAGCAGGACGACGACGCCGAACGGCAGTTCCTGCATCGCGGCATCGCCGCACGGCAGTTCCAGCGCTCGTTCCTGCTGGCCGAGGGTATCGAGATCGAGGGCGCGGAGCTCGACAACGGGCTTCTGCATATCGACCTCACGCGACCCGAGCCGGAAGCGCTGTCGCGCTCGATCGAGATCCGGACCGCCGGCAAGCGGCCCAACCTCAAGGCGATCGATATCGAACCGGAGGAAAAGGCGTCCTGAACGGACGCCCACGACCATGCGTCACCCGCCGCAAGCGGGTACAGATCGGAGTAGTGTCATGGAAAGAACCGAGTTACTGAACGGCCGGATGTCGCCGCAGGATTTCGCCCTGCTCGGCATTCACCAGGTCGCTTTCGTCAAGCCGGGCCACCGGCAGGGCCAGGAAGGGTTTGCCGTGTTCGCCGCCGACGGCACCGAAATCGCCTTCATCCAGAACGAGCGCGACGTTGCGTTCGCCGCCGTACGCCAGCACGAGCTGGAACCCGTCAGCGTCCACTGACGGCCGTTCCCGTTAGTCCGTAAAAGGGAGCCCGCGCCGCGCGGCAATCCGTCAGGCGGCGCTCTTCTGCGCGTCGCGGGTCAGCAGCGTGTAGATCGTCTCGGCGCTCGACGCGTCGCGCAGCTTCTCGCAGCTCGCGGCGTTGCGCAGCACCCGCGAAATCCGGGCCAGCGCCTTCAGGTGATCCGCTCCCGCCGATTCGGGCGCGAGCAGCAGGAAAATCAGATCGACGGGCTGGCCGTCGATGGCGTCGAAATCGACCGGCGCTTCGAGCCGCGCGAAACAACCGAACAGCTTTTCCAGATCCGCCAGCTTGCCGTGCGGGATGGCGATCCCGCTGCCAACGCCGGTCGTCCCGAGTCGCTCGCGCTCCAGCAGGACGTCGAAAATTTCGCGCTTGGCGATGCCCGTCGCATCGGCGGCATGGCTGGCCAGTTCTTCCAGCGCATGCTTCTTGCTGGACGCCTTGATCGACGTGACCACGCTACTCTGGTTCAGAATATCGGTAATTTCCATATCCGTATCCCTGCGCCCTCAGGCCGCATTATCGCTCTGCGGATCGATCCAGCCAATATTACCATCGCGACGACGGTAAACGACGTTGATATTGCCGTTGCCGGCATTCGTGAAAACGATGGCCGCGCGTTCCGACAGTTCGAGGCGCATGACCGCCTCGCTGACCGAAATGGTGTCGATCTCGCGCGTATTTTCGGCGATGACGGCGGGATTGTCGCCAGCCTCGCCCAGTTCCTCGTCGATGCCGGTATCCTCGGCGGCGATGATGTAACGCTGGACGTTGACCGCGTCTTCCTTCGCGCTCGCCTTTTCCTTGCGCCGATGGTCCTTGATCCGCCGCTTGTAGCGGCGGAGGCGTTTCGCGACCCGTTCGAGGGCGGCGTCGAACGCGGGGTGGGCCTCGTTCGCCTCGCCATGCGCCTGAACGGTGACGCCGCGGCCGGCATGAACCGAAATGTCCACCCGCATGCCGTGGCCGGCGCGGGACAGCGTGACGTTTGAGTCGACGGCGTGTTCGAGATACTTGCCGACGAGATCGACCAGGCGATCCTCGGCGTACGCCTGAAAGGCCTCGCCGACGTCGACCTGCTTACCGGAAACCGTTACCTGCATGCGCGTTTGGGGGCGGGGAAACCGCTATAGTTTCTGAAATCCTGAAGAAGTCGGGGGGCATTGCGTCGCCTCCTTCCGAGGGCGCGGAAAATACCACTGCGGCCCCGGGTGTCAATAGCCGGCAACGCCCGCCCGGCTCGCTGCCCTCAGACGTGCAGCGTCTTTTCCCGGCGCCGCTGGACGGACGACGGGATCCGCATCGCATCGCGGTACTTGGCCACCGTCCGTCGGGCGATGTCGATCCCCTCCTCGCGCAGGATATCGACGATCCTGTCGTCGGAAAGCACCGATTCGGGCTTCTCGCCGTCGATCAACGACTTGATCCGGAACCGGATCGCCTCGGCGGAACGCGATTCGCCGGCCTCGTTCTGCCCGATGGCGGAGGTGAAGAAATACTTCATCTCGAAGATGCCGCGGTTCATGCCG
>JAYQUR010000091.1:0-11274 GCA_038148075.1 Alphaproteobacteria bacterium
GATGTAGGCTGGCGGGCAGAAACGAAATCCTCTACCAACAACGCAGAATATCCAGAGAAAGGGAGCGACCATGATCTACGAAGCAAGAACCTACCGCCTCAAGCCGCGCGGCGTTCCGGAATTCATCGACACGTTCGGAAAAGCCTACGAAAAGCGGAAAAGCCTCTCGCGCATCGCCGCATTCTTCCATACGGAGATCGGCCCGCTTAACGAGGTGATCCATATCTGGCCATACAAGGACGGGCTGGACCGCGAAAAGAAGCGGGCGACGTCGGTCAAGAACAAGAAATACGCCTGGCCGCCGAAGGTCGGTCACCTGCAGGAGCACATGCAGTCGGAAATCTTCGTTCCGTCGCCGTTCACGCCGGACTTCCCGAAGAACAAGGTCGGCCCGATCTTCGAGTGGCGCGAGTACACGCTGATCCCCGGCATGATCGGCGAGCTCTACAAGAACTGGGAAAAGGCCATACCGAAACGCATCGAGATGTCGCCGCTGGTCATGGCGATGCACACCGATCTCGGCGGGCTGAACAAGTTCGTCCATATCTGGGGATACGAAAGCCTCGAGCATCGCGCGGAAGTACGCGCGGAAGCGGCCGCCAAGGGATTGTGGCCGCCGAAGGGCCGACGCGAGACGCTGCAGATCCAGGCCAACAAGATCTGCTTCACGACACCGTTCTCGCCGCTGCAGTAACGCGCGGCAAGATCGACGAATCGAGGGCGGGGGAGGACAGGATGAGCGCCATCGAGGCCGACGAATACTGGGCGAAGAAGACCGCCGACTACGGCGACGTCGATCTGTTCATGTTCCGCAAACGGCTGGCGTCGGGATCGCCGCGCGGCGTGCTGTTTCTGGTGCACGGCTCGTCGTTCTCGGGGCCGACCGGCTTCGACCTGCAGGTGCCCGGCAGGGCCGACTATTCGCTGATGGACCGGTTCGCAACCGCGGGCTTCGATATCTGGACGCTCGACCACGAGGGCTACGGCCGATCATCGCGCACAGAGGGCTGGTCGGATATCGCGAGCGGGGTGGAAGACTTGAAAGCGGGCTTCGATGTGGTGACGCGCGAGACCGGCGCGACGTCGGCCATGTTCTACGGCTCGTCGTCGGGAGCCTTGAGGGCTGCGGCGTTTGCGGAAGCCCGTCCCGATGCGGTTACGCGGCTCGTCCTCGATGCGTTCGTCTGGACCGGCAAGGACGCGCCGACGCTGATCAAGCGGGCCGAAAATCTGGACTATTTCCGCGCCCACAATACGCGTCCCTTAGACCGCGCCTTTTTCGAATCCATCTTCACCCGCGACAAGCCCGGCACGTCCGAACCGGAGGTCGCCGTCGCGCTGGCAGATGTGGAACTGCGCTACGGCGATTCCGTGCCGACCGGCACCTATCTCGACATGTGCGCCAACCTGCCGGTCGTCGATCCGGAAAAGATTGCCTGCCCGGTGATGATCGTCCGCGGCGAGCACGACGGCGTGGCGACGCTCGAGGACCTGCTCGCGTTCTTCGAGAAGCTGCCCAACATGGACAAGCAGTTCGCAATTTTCGCGGGACAGGCGCACGTCACGCCCCTCGGCCTCAACCGCGCGCGGTTCTGGCACGCGATGGAAGCGTTCCTGACGATGCCGGATCGTGTGGATGTTTAGGCGATAATCCTCAACCGATCGGCCAGGGCAGCACGAACGCGTCCTGCAGCAGTCCGCCGGGGAAATCGAGGACCATGATCCAGGCGAGCGCGGAAATGAACCCGACGCCGCCGATCGTCAGCAGCGCGATCCGCAGCCACGTGGCATCGGTCTTGACGCGCAGGAAGATCACGAAGAATCCGACGATCGCGAGCCAGAACCCGATCAGCATGATCGCGGCTAGAAAGGCGGCGAGCCACAAAAGATAATGCATCAAGGGAGGCGTATCGGCGCTCTGCAAATGATCGCCTTCGACCTCGAGGTCGAAATTGACCGTGTGAGCGGTCTTGTTCGACCAGGTCAGGTACATCAGCCAGCCGGCGGCCGGCAGCGACAACACCGCGATGCCGATGGTGTAGACGCCGCCGAGGAACGACTGCGTGAGACCGTCGATCAGCCCCCAGGCGAGAAACGCGAAAACCAGCGTCGCGAACCAGGCTTGCGGGCGCATGTTCTGTACGCGCGAGTGCGACGCCTCCGCCGCGTCGCTCTCGCCGGTCGGCACGTTGCGCGCGCCCATCCACGCCGAGACGATCGTGATCGCGAAAATGATCAGCACGCCGGTGCGGTAGAGAAAATCCCAGTCGTAGAACTGGACGGCCTGGTAGAGATAGGTCTCGGACTGGTCGGCGAGCACGAAACCGATCAGGAAGGCGGGCCGCGGCCAGCCGAAGCGCTTCATCAGGATGCCGATCAGCCCGACGCCGAACAGCGCAATCAGGTCGCCGAGGTCTCTCTGCGCCTGGAACGCCGCGAAGCAGATCACCATGATCATGAACGGCGCGAGAAACGCGTAGCGGATCGTCGTCAGCATCGCGACGTACTTCGACAGAAACAGGCACGCGCCCGCCCCGAGCACGTTGGCGAGCGCCAGCGACCATATGATGACATAGGTGAGGTTGAGCTTGCCCTCGACCATCGCCGGACCGGGCTCGAGCCCGATCAGCACCATGCCGCCGAGGAATACCGCCATGGAACCCGAACCGGGAATGCCGAACAGCAGGGTCGGGATCAGCCCGCCGCCCTCCTTGGCGTTGTTCGCGCTCTCGGGCGCGAGCACGCCGCGAATATCGCCCTGGCCGAACTGCGAGGAATCCTTCGCGGTCTGCTTCACGTGGCCGTAGGCGATCCAGTCGACGACGCTGCCGCCGAGGCCGGGCAGCGCGCCGATGATGCAGCCGATGCCGGCGCAGCGAACGCACAGCCACTTGTAGAGCCACATGTCCTTGAGGCCCCGCAGCCAGCCATGCCCCAGCGCCTGACTGCGCGAGATCGAGCCGCCCGCCCGGAGCAGGTCGACGATCTCCGGCACCGCGAACATGGCGAGGCCCACAACTACCAGCGGCAGCCCGTCGCCGAGATAGGGAATGTCGAGCGCCATGCGGTATTCGCCGGTCGCCGGCGCGCCGCCGATGGAACTCACCATCAGTCCGAGCGCGCAGGCGAGTACGCCCTTCATCAGGCTCGAACCGGCGAGCACGCCGACCATCGACAGCCCGAGGATCGTCAGCATGAACAGCTCGGCCGAGGTAAAGAGCAGGATCACCTCGCGCGCGACGACGATGACGAAGGTGAGCACGACCGCGCCGAACAGGCCGCCGAACAGCGATGCGGAGAACGCCGCGCCAAGCGCCCGCGCGCCCTCGCCCTTCTTGGCGAGCGGGAAGCCGTCGAGCACCGTCGCCTGCGAGGCGCTGGAACCCGGTATTCCCATCAGGACGGACGTGAACGTATCGGATGTGGGGATAACCGCAACGAGGCCGATAAGCATCGACAGCGCCGAGGTCGGGTCCATGCCGTAGAGGAACGGCAACAGGATGGAAAGTCCGACGATGCCGCCGAGGCCCGGGAAAATGCCGACGGCGAGCCCCATCGCGACGCCGGCGAACAGATAGAGAAGATGCTGCCCGCTGGTGATTTCCGCGAGCGCGGCGAGAAGCGCTTCGATCATGTCGAAAGCCTAGCCGGAACGGCCGCGGGGCGCCATGCCTCGCCCCGCGGCGTCTCCGTATGCCTTACGGTACGGCGTTGTACTCGCGCTTGAGCCAATCCTTGACCCATTTCCTGGCCGAGTCCGGCACGGTGGTGGCGACCCTGTAGAGGACTTCGGCCTTCTTTCCGACGGCCTGGGGGTAGTCGCCGAGCGCCTTCGCGGCGGCTTCCTTGAAGCCGGGCTCGTTGATCGTATCCTCGGCCGCCTTGCGCCATGCGGCGACGAAGTCGGCGGGCGTACCCTTCTTGACGAAGATCATCTTCTGGGCGGGATAGCCGGCCGCCATGAAGGCGCGCCATGCCGTCCAGGCCGGCCCCTTCGGCTTCTTGCCGTGCATGGTCTCGAAGACCTCGCCGACATGCGGCAGGTCGGGGAAGTTGGGATCGCGGACCAGGTTGCCGTCGTCGTCCAGCATGCCCCAGGACATCAGCGGCACAGCCTTTCCGGCCTTCACAAGCGGCATGACGCGCTTCAGGTAGGCGGGCGTCGTCTGGTAGTCGATCCGGACCTCGCCGCGCTCGAAGGCGAGGCGCGCCGGGCCGCGGCCCTTCATGCCGAACACCGGCTTCACGTTGAGACCGAGGATATGGAAGGCGAGCAGCGGCACCAGATCGAGCGAGGTCGCGCCCTGCGAACCGAACTTGAGCGCCGCCTTCTGCAGCTTCTTCATGCCGTCCTTGTCCGCCTTGGTCACGCCGAGCGACGGGTTGACGTAGACGACGCCGCCGACCGGCGTTGCCAGGATGACTTCCCAGTCCTTGTAGTCGTACTGGACACGGCGGTCGCCGAGCAGGAACGGAAACTGCGTCGAACCCGACGTGCCGAGCGCCATCAGCCCGTCGGTCGTGGCGCGGCGCGCGAAGAAGTTCGTGCCCTTGGTCGAGCTTGCGCCCGGCATGTTCTTGACGGCCACCGTCGGCTGGCCCGGCAGATGCTTCTGCAGACGCGGGGCGTAGAAGCGCGCCCAGCGGTTCGATCCGCCGCCGGTGCCGTAGGGGATGATCCATTCGATGCGCTTGCCGGAGAAATCGGCGGCCGGCGCGGGCGTGGCGACGGTACCGAGCGCGAGCGCCGCCCCGGCGAAGGCCAGGGTCGCGCCCTTGATGAGCGTAAGGTTTTTCATTCTGCAGCTACCTCCCGTTTTTCGGTTGCAGTCGATTGGTTTTCTGTCGTTGCTTTCTCGCCAAGCAAGCGGGCCGGCACCATGACCGACCCTTGCATGATCATGCGCGCGGTCCGGACGATGCCTGCGGCCTCGAGTTCCTTTCCATCGTCGCCGTCCTTGAGCGTCAATGCCAGATGGAGCTGACCCGCGGGATGTTCGATGGAAAAGGTCGGCTTGTTGTCGCCCTCCGGCAGCGCCGCGAGAGGTTCTGCAACCGTCCCGGGCGTCACCGATGCGTAGGCCAGCGCGATACCGCCCGTGATGGCGTGGGTCTCGTGCGTCTTGTCGGGCACGAAATAGCGCGACGCGATGGTGCCCCCGTCGCGCGGAGCCCCAAGAATCATGATCTTGGGCTGAACCTGGCCGGTCACGTCGCCGAGGCCCATCCGCCGCCCCGCTTCGAGCCGCATCGCCTCGACCTTCTCGAAGAAGGCGGTGTCGGCATCGAGCTCTGCGACGCTCTCATAGCCAGTCTTGCCGACATCGGCGGCGCGCAGGATCATGCACGGCATCGCCGCATCGATGAGCGTGACGTCGATGCCGTCGATGGACTCCATCTTCTCGCCGCTCGGGAACAGCTTGCCGGTGCGCGCGCCGACGACGTTCATGAAGTTGAGCAGGATCGGCGCCGCGGTACCGGGGACCCCGTCAATCGCGAAGTCGCCCTCGTACTCGACGTGACCGCCCGGCGTCGGCACCACGGCTTCGACAAGCCCGCCCGTGTTGACCTGATAGATGCGCACCCGCGTCTCGCCGTCCCGGGCAGGCACCATGCCGGTCTCGATCGCATAGGGACCGATGCCGGCCAGCATGTTGCCGCAGGTCGGCTTGTAGTCGACTTTCGCCTCGGTAACGGAAAGCTGCGCGAAGAAATAGTCGATATCGCAATCGTCGCGCTCGGACGGCGACAGGATGCAGGTCTTGCTGGTGACCGACGTCGTGCCGCCGACGCCGTCGACCTGACGCGAATCGGGGGAGCCGAACGCTTTAAGCAGGATGTCGTCCCACAGTTCCCGGTCTTCGGGCAGATCCGCCTTGTTGAAATACAACCCGCGCGACGTGCCGCCGCGCATGAAGATCGCGGGAATGGGAACCTGCATGCCTATTCGTCCGTAATTCCAGTGCCGTCAGACGTCATATCAGCCTTTTCGGACGGGAAGGGCAACCGCAAAACCCCTAACCGCCGGTCGCGTGGCTTTCGCGGGCATAGCGGACAAGCGCCAGATACCTGTACAGACCGTGCACGAACTTGCCGTAGGGCATGGTGACGAACAGGCTGAACACCACGCCGAGATGGATCGCCAGCAGCAGTCCCATCGCGGTGCCGTCGCGGAAGACAAGCAGCGCGAGGCCGGTCAGGCTGGTCAGGAACAGCATGGCGAGGAACGCGACCTCCATGCCGTAGCGCGCGTCGTCCTTCATCAGCGGGTCGCGTTTCCACTTGGCGGCGAGAAGGCCGACCGGACCGATCAGCAGCCCGATGCCGCCGGCCGTGCCGAGCAGCACCGGCAGGTCGTACCACGGGTACGGCGCGATCCGCCCCAACCCGTAGTGATAGACGGTCGCGACGCAGGTTGCGGCGAAACACAGCATGAAACCGTAGAACGTGAAGTGGTGGTACATCTTCCGGCCGTCCGACGGCGCGTCTTCCTCGTTGTGGCAGCCGCCGCCGCCGCCGTCGAGATAGCGAAGCTTGCCCGCATCCTTCATCGCCTGCCACAGCGACTGCGGTTCGCGGACGATGCCGCCGGGCGCGCCGATGTCGCGCCAGAAATTGCGGGCGCCCATGATCATCGCGAGGATGGCGTAGAGGAACGCCGCGCCGAACAGCAGCGCCATCGCGTCGTGCGGCATCAACTTGTAGAAGGCGCCCGGCCCGGTGTGGCTGCCGTAGAGGATTTCGGGGTCGTTCCACACCGCGAAGCCGTAGATGAACCCGGCGACGCTGATCGCCGCGATCAGGCTGATCGCGAGACCGTTGCGCGCGAACAGGCCCGACAGGAACCCGGGCCATGCATAGGCGCGGTAGGACTCGGCCCTGGTCTGGGCCATCACCTTCGGCACGTTCACGTCGAACGGGTGCGGCGGCGAGAACTGGCAATCGTAGAAGCAGGCGCCGCAGTTGTGGCACAGGTTGGCGAGATAGTTCAGATCGCCGTCCGAGAACGCGCGGCGCATCTCCATCGCCGGGAAGACGGCGCACAGCCCCTCGCAATACCGGCACGAATTGCAGACCGTCATAAGCCGGTCGGCCTCGACCAGCGTGTCGGTGGCGTGCGGATCGTTCGTCTGACCGGCCTTCGACGGCGCGGCGAGCGGATCGAACTCCTCGGTCTCCGGGGTTGCGGTGTCAGTTCCTTGCATTGTGCGCGGCCTCCCTGCCCGCGATCCGCCCGAAGACGCTGCCGATGGTCATGCCGATGCCGGCCGCGTACCCCTTGCCGAGCACGTTGCCCGACATGATCTCTCCGGCGGCGAACATGTTCGCCGCCGGTTTCCCGTCGGCCATGATGATACGCGCTTCCTTGTTCACCCGCGTCCCCAGATAGGTGAAGGTGATGCCGGGGCGCACCGGATAGGCGTAATAGGGCGGCGTCTCCAGCCGGCGCGCCCAGTGCGTCTTGGCGGGCGTGACGCCCTCCGTATGGCAGTCGTCGAGAATGGTGTGATCGAAGGTGCCGTCGACGACGCCGGCGTTGAAGTCGGCCACCGTCTTTTCCAGCACATCGGCGGGAATGCGGAGCTTCCTCGCAAGGCCCGCGATCGTGTCGTCCTGGATCGGCGGAAACAGCGACGGCATGAAGCTCGTCAGCACCGAATGATCGAAAACGATATAGGCGATCTGATCCGGCTGCTGCGCGACCAGCCGGCCCCAGATGGCGTAGCGCTTGGGCCAGATGTCCTCGCCCTCGTCGTAGAAGCGCTCGGCGTTCTTGTTGACGACGATGCCGAACACGACGCAGTCGAGCCGCGTGATGATGCCGCCGTCGTATTTCGGCGCGCGCGCGTCGATCGCGACCGCGTGGCACTGGGTCGGATCGCCGATCGGCTGGACGCCGGCGTCGAGCAGCATGCGCAGGATCGTGCCCTGATTGTTGGCGGTGCCGCGAATGAGAAAATTCTCCGCCGCCTCGCCCCAGTATTCCTTGAGCCAGTCGATGTTGGATTCGAACCCGCCGGCAGCCGCGACAACGGCGCTCGCGCGGACGGTCCTGGTCTCGCCGTTCGCGCCGCCGATCCGGACGGTCGCGCCCGTAAACATGCCGTCCTCGATCTCCATGCCGACGACCTCGGCCTGGTAGCGCACCTCGACGCCGATCTTCTCGGCTGTCTCGTAGAGCGCGTTGAGCATCGAACGGCCGCCGCCGAGGAAGAACGAGTTGGTGCGTCCGAGCCCCAGCGTACCCCCGAGCGGCGGCTGGAAGCGCACGCCTTGCTCCTGGATCCAGGTCAGCATCTCCTTCGACTCGTGAATCATGTGGCGGGCGAGTTCCTCGTCGGTCTCGCCTTCGGTGACGCGCAGCAGATCGTCGAACAGTTCGTCTTCCGGGTACGGGCCGGTAAGCGTGTCGGTCGCCGCGTCGTGGGCGCAGCGCATGTTGCGCGTATGACGCGTGTTGCCGCCGCGATAGAATTTTTCCGCGCGCTCGAGTACCAGCACGCTCGCGCCCTCGCGCCGCGCACTGATCGCCGCGCACAGCGCCGCATTGCCGCCGCCGATAACGAGCACGTCGAATTTCTGAGTCAAATCAGCCATATGTTCCGGGAATGGAAGTGATCGGAAAGACCGGTTTTGCCGCGCCGCGCGCGTTCTTGCAAGAGGCCGCAAACGGTCGACGCTTCCACCCGTGTTACAGCTTCATGTCAGATGGGCGCGAATCGCGCTTTTCGCACGACGGGATCGCTGCCTTCGCTTAAGACAACAAACGATGAAAAGGCTGTTCCTTCTGCGCCACGCCAAGGCGGGGGCGGGCGAACCCGGGGGCGACGATTTCGACCGTCCGCTCGCGCCGCGCGGCCGTCGCGCCGCGCCGCGGATCGGCGACTACATGAGAAACCAGAACTATCGGCCTGAGATCGCGCTGTGCTCGCCCGCCCTGCGGACGATACAGACTTGGGAACTGGTGCAGGCCGGGCTCGACATCGTGCCCGTCACGCAGATAGAGACCGGGCTCTATCTCGGCCATCCGAATGCGCACTACGACCGGATTCTCAACCTCGACGACCGGTTCGGCACCGCCATCGTCATCGGCCACAACCCGGCCATGCTGACGCTGGCGCTCGGGCTGATCGGCCGCGGGACGTCGATGGCGAACCCGTTCGGCAAGTTCGCGACCGCGGCGCTCGCCGTCTTCGATTTCGAGACCGAGAACTGGCGCGGCGTCGCGCCCGGCCAGGGCAAGCTCGTCGGCTTCACCCGGCCGAAGGAACTCGACGCGCTGGCGTAGAGTTCGCCCGTGCGCTTCGCGTCCTATTTCCGGCATTTCACCTGTCACCCTCGGCCTTGAGCCGAGGGTCCATGGCATACGCAGGCACGGGGGGCAGATGGACGCTCGGGTCTGGCCCGAGGGCGGCGACCGGGGGAGCGGGAAACGGCCACCCGCCCCCTATCTGCCCCGCTCGTCGATGCGGAGCGCCGCGAAGACCTCCTCGCGCGTGCCGCGCGGCGGGTAGATCCACTGGGTGTTGATCATGGTCTTGCGCTTCTTGGCCTCGGCGCCGGTGGTCTGGACCTCGCGGTTCCAGCCCGTGCTGAACACCGCGCCGTAGTCGCCGAGATCGAGGCAGGTGGTGTAGTCGGTCTGCCGATAGAGCCGGGGCTCGAGCCCCAGCATGTCGCGCGCGGCGTTGAAGCCCGCGTACTTGCCCATGGTGCGGGCGTGCTGGCACGACATCAGCGCGGCGTGCTCCGCACCGCCGTTGGCCTTCCCGTCGTCCGCGACGGCGTGCGCGACGTCGCCGGTGGCATAGACGCCGTCGACGCCGGCGACCCGCTGAAAGTCGTCGACGATCAGCCGGCCCTGCGCGTCCCGTTCGCCGGGGATCTGTGCCGTCAGGCCGTTGGCGCGGAGCCCGACGGTGACGACGACGGTCTTTGCGTCGATCCGTTCGCCGTCGTCGAGCGTCGCGCCGTCCGCATCGACTGAGGCGACGGAGCGGCCGAGCCGCAGCTCGACCCCGGCGCCCGCGAGCGCTTCCCGAATGACGGGGCGCGGGTTGGCGCCGAACTCGGGCCCGATTTCGGGGGCGCGTTCGACCAGCACGACGCGGGCGCGTTTCACCGCGTCCGCTCCGCCATGCGCCGCAATCCGCCGCGGCATCTCGGCCGCCAGCTCGATCCCCGTCATGCCGCCGCCGACGATCACAAAGGTATCGCGGCCAGGAGTTTCCGGCCCGGCAATCGTCGCGGCGAGATGCTCGTCGAGCGCGACGGCGGCCTCGTACGTGTCGATGTTGAAGGCATTCTCCGCGACGCCCGACACGGGAAGCGGCGGCAGCTCGCTGCCGGTCGCGAGGATCAGCGCATCCCAGGAAAGCGTCTCCCCGTTGGCGAGCGCCGCCGTCCTGGCGGCGGTGTCGATCGTCTCGGCCGCGCTTTCGACGAAGGCGACGCCAGCGGGATCGAGTGACGGGCGCAGCGCCGGACGCAGCTCCTTGGGGTCGCGCTCGTAGAGGCGCGGGCGGATTGTGATGCCGTCCACCGGATTTACCAGCGTGATCCGCAGATCGCCGCCCGCCTGTTCGTTCTCGTCCGCCGCGACGACCGCCGCGGACAACCCGGCGAAGCCGCCGCCGATGACCAGAAGGTCCCTCATGATCCGTTCTCCCTTTTCGGATATTTGCTTCTCGGGCCGCGCCGCCGGTCGGCGAGACGCGCCTCGAACCAGTCGCGGCCCGCGGCCGCCTGCGATTTCGGCATCTTGCTGTCGACCTGCGCGGCGATGCTCGCGAGCGTGTGGCCGCGGAACGCCTCGAACATCCTCTCCTGCGCCTCCAGCATGACGGCGTGGATGGAGCAGACCCCGCGCGTCGCCCAGTCGGGCGGATCGTCGGCATAGAGGATGCAGTTCCGGCGGATCTCCTTGCACTGGAAGAGCGGCTTGTCGCCCTCGACCGCGCGGATGACGTCCATCACCGACACGTCGCCCGGCGGCTTCGCCAGCCGGAAGCCGCCCTGGATGCCCTCGCCGCTCTCGACGATGCCGGCCTTCTGCAACTGCGTGAACAGCTTCGAGACCAGCGACGGCGAGATGCCCTGGAATTCCGCCAGGTCCTTCGCCGAGACGGGCGCGCCGCCCGCGTCCGGATCGGCGAGATAGAGCAGGCAATGAAGGCCGTATTCGACGTTGCTGCCGTAGAGACTCATCGGGGGAGGCTCATGCTTTTCTCCATTGTAATTTAACGACGATAAAATTAGTGGTCGTTTATGTCA
>JAYQUR010000092.1:0-11053 GCA_038148075.1 Alphaproteobacteria bacterium
CTCCTGCGCGGTATCGGGGATGATGATGCCGCCCGCCGTCTTTTCCTCGGCGCCAAGCGGTTCGACCAGAACGCGGTCATGCAAAGGCCTGATTGCCATCGACCCTCTCTCCTTAATTCGTTGTTTTACGTACGAAATTGACACTTGCTAGCACTCCATACTAGCGAGTGCCAGACATATAAGGACCGCCCCTAAACCTGTCAACCCGCAGGCGGCGTCAAAAATCGGATTTATCAGCGATGCTGGTGGTTTTTTTCGAACCGGGCGAGATTGTCCGCAGAGATCGCTACGTCGAAATCGACAAACTCCCCGTCGTCCGCCCGACCGAGCACATCGGCATTGCGGTACAGCCACGATATCGCTGCGCCGTCTGCCTGCGCGAGCCGGAGCTTCACGACATCCCGATCGCTCGACAGCAGCCGGTCTATCATTTCGAGAAACGCCCCGCAATTCTCGCCGGTCGCTGCAGAGACGCACAGAACGTCCGACGACCGGGCCGCGAGGTTGTCGACCACGGCGCGCTCTTCCGCATCGAGGAGATCGACCTTGTTGTATAGTTCGACGAAATGACGGTTCTCGTCTGTTTCTTTTATGCCGAGCTCGCGCAGGACCCGCTCGACGTCCTCTTTCTGGGACTGCGTATCCGGATGCGAGATATCCCGGACGTGGACGATAACGTCCGCCTCTATCACCTCTTCGAGCGTCGCCCGGAAGGCAGCGATCAGGGTCGTCGGCAAATCCGACACGAATCCCACCGTATCGGACAGGATTGCGTTCCGCCCCGACGGCAACCTGATTGCCCGCATCGTCGGGTCCAGCGTCGCGAACAGGAGGTCCTTCGCAAATACCTCTGCATCGGTCAGTCGGTTGAACAGGGTCGATTTGCCGGCGTTCGTATAACCGACCAGCGCGACGACGGGATACGGTACGCGCCGGCGCGCCTTGCGGTGCAGTTCGCGGGTCCGGGTCACCGTTTCGAGTTCGCGGCGGATCTTGGTGATCCGTTCGGAGATCATACGGCGGTCGGCCTCGATCTGCGTCTCGCCGGGGCCGCCGAGAAAACCGAAACCGCCACGCTGCCGTTCCAGATGGGTCCAGGTCCGAACCAGCCGGCTGCGCTGATAGGTCAGGTGCGCGAGCTCGACCTGCAGAACGCCTTCGCGCGTCGCCGCGCGTTCGCCGAAGATTTCGAGGATCAATCCCGTCCGGTCGATGACCTTGGCCTTCCATGCCTGCTCAAGCGACCGCTGCTGGACGGGCGACAGGGAAGTGTCGACGCTGACGACGTCGGCGCCGGTCTCCGCGACGACCTCGCCGAGCCGCTCGACCGTCCCCGTGCCGAAATAGGTCCCTGCCCTGATCCTGGGCAAAGGAACGGCCTCGGCGCCGACTACGTCGAGATCGATCGCCCGGGCGAGACCCACAGCCTCGTCTAGACGAGACTCGACGCTGCGGCCCTTCAGTGCGCCCGATTTCTCGTAAGGATGCAGGACGAGGACGCGCGTGCGCCCGGCGTACCCGTTAGGCTGAGTCTCGTCGCCCAATTCAGTCGTCTTGGTCGTCCGCGTCTTCGTCGTCGTAGAGGCTGATCGGGCTGACCGGCATGACCGTCGAGATGGCATGCTTGTAGACCAGCTGGGAATGCCCGTCGCGACGCAAAAGCACGCAGAAATTATCGAACCAGGTGATAATTCCCTGTAGTTTCACGCCGTTCACGAGAAAGACGGTAACGGGAACTTTTTGCTTGCGGACGTGATTGAGAAAGACGTCTTGAAGGTTCTGCGGTTTTTCTGAAGGCATTGTCTTACCTTATTGTTTTCATTGCATTATTAGTCTTGTACCTGCTGCGCCGCACGGACATTGCCTACCCGTCGCGGCGACAGGCTTCTTCGCTTACACGTCTGATATGGCACGTTACAGTCGCCTGACAAGCGCGAGCAGGTCGGAACAGGTTAAAAAATGGCCGTCGGGAGGATGGTTCCTGAACTCGGAATCGTCCGGATTCCGCCCCCCCACCAGGATCGAAACGCATCCTGCGCCCCGCGCGCAGGCCATGTCGACCCACGTGTCGCCGATGAACCAGACGTCAGGCCCGGGCGCGACGCCGGTGCCGTCGAGCGCCATAATCACGGGATCGATGGCCGGTTTGTCCCTGCTTGCATCGGTCGCGCCTACGAGCCGGCCTTCGAAATAGCGATCCCAGCCGAGATGGGTAGATTCTCGCCGCAGGTGACCGCCCGATTTGTTGCTGACGACGCCCATATGCGGAATTTTCTCGTCGATCGTCGCGAGCAGCTCCTCCGCGCCGTCGATCACGCGGATCTGCTCCAGATGCACCGCGCGGTATTCGCCGTAAAAGATATCGCGCGCGTCTTCCCATTTGTCGCCGAATAGCTCCGGGAAAGCCTCGCGCAGCGACTTTCGGACGCGCTGCATCGTCTCCTCGAAGGTCCAGACGGGGTGGCCCATGGCCGTCAGCGTGCGGTTCATGCTTTCGTGGATGACGGGCCAGCTATCCACGAGGGTTCCGTCCCAGTCGAACAATACGGCTTCGGGCAGGCGATCCACGTTTACGCATCTCCCCTGAGGTGGCCGTCGTAGCGCGCGAGCAGCGCACGTGTGCGCGGACCGGGCTTTCCGTCGCCGATCACGGCGTCGTCGATTTTCACGATCGGCATGACGAAAGCGGTGGTGCTGGTAAGAAAGGCTTCGTCGGCGCCCCGCGCCTCGTCCGCACTGAAGGATCTCTCTTCGAGGACGAGGCCCTCCTCCGCCGCCATATCCAGCAGCGCGAGACGCGTCACGCCGTTGAGGATCGCATGATCCGGCGCATGCGTGACAAGCCGGTCTCCAGTCACGATCCAGGCGTTCGTCGACGTTCCTTCCGTCACCATGCCGTCGGCATCGACCTGCCATGCCTCATAGACGCCTTGCCGGACCGCCTGCTGTTTGGCCAGGATGTTCGGAAGCAGCGATACAGATTTGATGTCCGGGCGCTGCCAGCGAATATCCGGAACGGTGATCACCGCGACGCCCTTCTCTACCAGCGTTCGCGCCGGCGGCGCCATGGGACGGACCGTCATGACGACGGCAGGCCTCACGCCGTCGGGAAACTTGTGATCGCGCTTTGCGACGCCGCGCGACACCTGGATGTAGAGCGCGCCATTGGCGATCCGGTTGAGGCGGAGAAGTTCTGCGATCTTGATTTTGAAGTGCGTCCGCGAGAACGGCATCTCCATGCCGATCTCGGTCAGCGACCGCTCCAATCGGTCGAAATGAAGCGTTTCGTCCACAAGCCGGCCGCTGACGGTCGCGATCACCTCGTAGACCGCGTCGGAGAACTGATAGCCACGGTCTTCGATATGGACGCCGGCGCGGTCGTGCCGGAGATACTGGCCGTTGACGTATGAAATGCGGGGCATAAGCGAAATTTCCGTCAGAAGAATTCGAGGCTCACGGCGAACAGGCGCTCGATTTCGCGTACCGCCTGCGGCCGGACGAACAGGATCACACGGTCGCCCTTGTTGAGGACGGTACTGCTGCGCGGCGTCAACACCTTGTCGCCCCTGATGATCGCTCCGAAAATTACGTCGTCGGGCAGGTCGGCCTTGCCGATGGGCTCTCCGACGAGACTGGACGTCTCCAGGATGTCCGCTTCCAGCACCTCGCCGAGGTCTTCGCCCAGCGAATGGACGTCCCGGATACGGCCCCGCCGCACGTGCTGCAGGATGGTCGAGGCCGTGATCGAGCGCGGACCGATCACGGCATCGACGCCGAGCGTGGTGATAAGCGGCGAGTAGTTCGTGTTGTTGACGAGCGCGATCGCGCGTTGCGCACCGTGACGTTTGGCGAGCAGCGACCCGAGGATGTTGGTCTCGTCGTCGTTGGTGACGGCGACGATCGCCTCCGTCACGCTGACGCCTGCCTCTTCGAGGATGTCGGGCTCGAGGGCGTTGCCGTTGATCACGGTGACGTTCGGAAGTTGCCGCGCGGCGAGTTCGGCCCGGTCCCGGTTCGCCTCGATGATGCGCGTGGTCACGCCGGGATGCTCTTCAGCGATCAGCCCCGCGAGGAAGATTCCGACATTGCCGCCGCCCGCGATGATAATGCGCCGTGCCTGGCGCTCCTCGTGCCCGAAAATCGTCATCGCGCGACCGACATGTTCCGTATCGGCTACGAAATAGACGTCATCGCCTGTCAGCATGTGATCGTCGGCCGTCGGCACGATCGTATGGCCGTCGCGCACGATCGCCACTACGACGATGTTCAGGTCCGGAAACACGCCGGTGAGCTGACGCAGCGGCGTGTTGACGACCGGACAATCCTCGTTGCATCGCAGGCCGATGACGCGAACCCGCCCGTCGGCCATCGGTATCGCTTCGAACGCCCCAGGGACGACAAGGTCGCGGGAGATCGCGCGGGCAACCTCCAGTTCGGGCGAAATGATCACGTCGATCGGCATGTTGTCGCGGCTGAACAGATCAGCCCAGATCGGCTGGAGGTAGCTCTGGTTGCGGACGCGGGCGAGCTTTGTCGGCACGTTGAACAGCGAGTGCGCGACCTGGCAGGCAACCATGTTCACCTCGTCCGACTGCGTCACGGCGATCAGCATGTCCGCATCTTCGGCATTCGCCCGTTCCAGGACGTCCGGGTGCGATGCGAAACCGTAGACCGCCTGGACGTCCAGCGTGTCGCCGACGTTCCTGACGTTCGCTTCGGACGAATCCACCACGGCAACGTCGTGGTTTTCGACTGAGAGCTGCCGGGCGATGTGGTAGCCGACCTGTCCGGCGCCGCAAACGATCACTTTCATGGGTATTTATCCAGTAGCATTGCCGGCGGTTCAGCCGGTCATGTCCGCCGTATCCCGGGTATTCAGTCCGAGCGATTTGAGCTTCCTGTGCAACGCCGACCGCTCCATCCCGACGAATGCCGCGGTGCGCGAGATGTTTCCCCCGAACCGCGATACCTGGGTCAGGAGATACTGGCGTTCGAATTTCTCGCGGGCTTCTCGGAGCGGCAGGGACATCATCTTGGCCCCTTCCTCCCATTCCGCTTGTGGCGTCGAACTTCCGACGATCTCGGGCGGCAGGTTATCGATCGTTATGGGATCCGCCGCCCCGCCCGGCGCCATGATAAGCATCCAGTCCACCACATTCCTTAGCTGACGCACGTTACCGGGCCAGTCGTAGGTCTGAAGGGTCGCCAGGGCTTCTCGCCCGACCGACCGCGGCTGGCTGCCGCCGGACGCGGCCGAGCCTTCCATGAAATGTTCGATCAGTACGGGAATATCGTCGCGTCGTTCCGTCAGCGCCGGAATCCGGATCGGCACGACGTTCAGACGGTAGAACAGGTCCTGCCGGAAATTGCCGGCGGCCATCTGTTCCTCCATATCCCGGTTGGTCGAGGCAATGACGCGCACGTCGACCTGAACCGGCACGTCGCCGCCTACCCGGTTGAAGCGCTGTTCCTGGAGGACTCGGACGATCTTGCCCTGCGTCTCGAGCGGCATGTCGCTCACCTCGTCGAGAAGCAATGTCCCTCCGTCGGCCCGTTCCAGCGTGCCGATGACGCGGCCCGCGCCGTCGGGTCCGCCCTCCTCGCCGAAGAGTTCGATTTCCATCCGGTCCGGCGCCATCGCTGCACAATTAAGCACGACGAACGGGGCGGACGCTCGGGCAGACCTCAGGTGCAACTGGCGCGCGAACACTTCCTTGCCGACGCCGGGGGGGCCGGAAATAAGCACCCGGCTGTCGGTCGGCGCGACCCGGTCGAGCGCTGCCTTCACCTGATGGATCGCCGGAGACACGCCGATGATTTCAGACGTATCGGAGACCCGCTGGCGCAGTTCCTGGTTTTCCCGATGCAGCCTCGCGGCTTCGATCGCCCGATTGCAGGTGACAAGCAGGCGGTCGGCCTTGAACGGCTTCTCGATGAAATCGTATGCGCCTAGCTTGATCGCGTTCACGGCCGTTTCGACGTTGCCGTGGCCGCTGATCATGATGACGGGCACGTTGGCGCAGTTCTCGCGGAGATAGGCGAGAATATCCATGCCGTCGAGTTCGCTCCGCTCCAGCCAGATGTCGAGAATGACAAGTCCCGGAGCCTTTGCCGTCACCGCCTCGATCGCCGAGGCGCTATCGGCCGCGATACGGCAATCGAATCCCTCGTCGCCGAGGATGTCGGCGATGAGCATCCGGATATCCGCCTCGTCGTCGACGACCAGTACGTCAGTTGCCATTTTCAGTCGCCATCTGCGGTCCTGCCCGGCGCCACCGACGCGTCTTCCGCAGTGGCGCTCTCCTGCGGGAACACGATACGGATTTTCGCGCCACCCTCTTCGCGATCTTCCAGTTCGAGCTGCGCATCATGGTCTTCAACGATCTTCTTGACGATCGCAAGGCCGAGACCGGTGCCCTTTTCCCGCGTCGTTACATAGGGTTCCGTCAGACGCTCCCGCCCGGTTTCGGGAAGACCGCGTCCGTTATCTTCAATCTCCAGAATGATCCCGCCGCCGTCCCGGATCAACCTCATCAGGATGCGGCCCTTTTCACCGGCCCGGTCGTCTTCGCGTCCCTCGATCGCATCGACGGCGTTCTGCAGAAGGTTCGTTAGCACCTGTCCGATCTGGCGCGCGTCACAGGGCATCTCCACCGATCCGTCGGGGAGGTCCGTCTCGAACTCGATCTCGGGATGCGCGTTGCGCTGGAGGACGAGCGCCTCGCGGCACAGCATCGCCAGGTTTTCTATCCTCATCTCTGGAGTCGGCATCCGCGCGAAGGCGGAAAACTCATCGACCATCCGGCCGATATCGCCGACCTGGCGGATGATCGTGTCGGTGCAGTTCGAGAACGTGTCGGGATCGCTGGTTACCTCGGAAAGATATTTCCGGCGCAAGCGCTCGGCCGACAGCTGGATCGGCGTCAGCGGGTTCTTGATCTCGTGCGCGATGCGGCGCGCGACGTCTGACCACGCGGCCTTGCGCTGCGCGGCGACCAGCTCGGTGATGTCGTCGAACGTAGCCACATAGCCGACCACCTTGCCGTCGACCGCATCGGCGGCAAGCCGGAGCAGCAGGGTTCGCTGCTGATGGTGGCGTCGCAGCGAAATCTGCTCCTGCACGGGGCGCGCACGATTGCTGCGGGCCCGGTTGAGCAGTTCGTCCATTTCGGGAATGAGATCGCGCACGTAACCGCCGATCTCCGCATCGAGATCGCTGCCAAGCAGCGACGACGCCGACCGGTTGGCAAGATTGATCCGGCCGTCGGGGTCGAGGCCGATGATACCGGCCGACACGCCTGCCAGGACCGTTTCGATGAAATGACGCCGCTCGTCGAGCTGCCTGTTCGCCTGGACGAGTTCGGAACGCTGCCCCTCGAGCTGGTTCGTCATGCGGTTGAAGGCGCGGCTGAGCAGGCCGAGTTCGTCGGAATCTGGCCCCTCGTCGACGCGTGCCGAGAGGTCTCCTGCCCGAATGCGCTCCGCCGCTTCGGCGAGATCGGTAATCGGCCGGGAAAGCCGGTTCGCGAACACCAGCCCGATCCAGATCGCCACGAACAGCAGAAGAAGTCCCACCAGGATGAAGATCATCGCGAACGTCACCTCGATCGAGGACCGCTTGCCCTGGATGTCCTGGTATTCCGCCGCCGCCTGACGCGTCTTCTCGATATGCTCGATCACGTTCGGCTCGACGTAACGGCCGATATAGAGAAACGCGTCCACGATCCGGTCCAGTTTTATGACGGCGCGGACACGGTCTTCGGATTCGCTCGTGAGCAGCACGACGTCGCCAGCGCGCGCGCGCTCCAGCGCTTCCAGCGGCACGGGATCCTGATCGAGCACGAAACTCAGAGACCATCGCGAGATCGTGCGCCCGGCACCGTCCACGACATAGGCCTCGCTCAGGCTTCGCAACAGGCCTTGCGCAGCCAGGATGCGGTTTAGCTGCAGGCGGTTCCCGGTTACCAGCGGCGCCGCCCGGTCGACGTCGCGGGCCATCGACAGCACGTCGGCGCGGATCACCTGCTGATGCTCCTTCAGATAGGCTTCGGCGACGGCGCGAGATTCCACGATCGCGGTCCGGACACGGTCGTTGAACCATGAATCCATCGAAAAGTTGAAGAAGATCGCGGAAAACGCCGATACGACGATCGCCGGCGCCAGCGCAACCAGGCTGAACAGAACAACGAGACGGGTGTGCAGTCTCGCCCCGACGCGGCCGCTTCGCCGTTCCATCCAGAGTTCGACGAGATTGCGCGCGACGACGAGGCCGAGCAGCAGAAAGATCACGAGATCTATCTGCAGCAGGATCAGGATCGTGCGGGTGCCGCCGCCAAGCGGCGACGCACCCGTGATGGCGCCGTAGGTCGCGAACGCGGAAACCAGCGCCGCCAGCGTCAGCGCAATCGCGAGCTTGCGGCCGATCGCAACGCGCTCCGACCACGCAGCGAGGCGTGGCAAGAAACCCGGCGAAGCCGGTGCCGACGATGCGTCGATCGTCTTACCGCTCATTTACGCCAATCCCCCCGACACGCCGACCATGCGGGTAGACACGATGCCATCAAACCGAACCGCGAAAGACTTCGATGTCGAGCTCGCGAATCTTTTTCCTCAGCGTATTTCTGTTCAGACCCAGAATTTCGGCTGCCCTGATCTGGTTGCCCCGGGTCGACGCCAGCGTAAGCTGGATCAGCGGGCGCTCCATCTCGTGCAACACCCTATTGTACAATCCATTTTCGGGTCTGCCACCCTCCGACTCTGCGAACAGCCTGACCAGATGCCGTTCGATTGCACCGGACATCGTCTCGTCGTCGCCGATCGAACCGCCGCCGGGCCCGACGCCCGTCGTTTCGGCCAGTTCTTCGCGAACGACGTCGGCGGTGATGGTCTCGTCGGCGTAGAGCGCGGCCAGTCTTTGCACCAGATTCTCTAATTCGCGGACGTTTCCGGGCCACGAATGGCGTATCAGCGCCTCCATGGCGGCAGGATGGACAGACTTGAACGGAAGACCGTTCGCCGGACCTCTCGCGAAGAAGTGTTCGACCAACTCGGGAATATCCTCCCTGCGGTCGCGGAGCGGCGGCAGCCGAATCGGTACGACGTTCAATCTGTAATACAGATCCTCGCGGAAATAGCCCTGCTTCACCTGTCTGTTCAGATCGCGGTGGGTGGCTGCGATGATGCGAACGTCGGCACGGATCGGCGTCCGGCCGCCGACAGTCGTGTATTCTCCGTCCTGCAACACGCGGAGAAGACGGGTTTGCGCGTCGATCGGCATATCGCCGATTTCGTCGAGAAACAGCGTGCCGCGCTGCGCCTGTTCGAAACGCCCGACGCCGCGGCCGGTCGCACCGGTGAAGGCGCCGCGTTCGTGCCCGAACAATTCGGCCTCGACCAGATCGCGCGGAATCGCCGCCATGTTGATCGCCACGAACGGCCCGTTCCGGCGTTTGCCGTAGTCGTGAAGCGCTCGTGCGACGAGCTCCTTGCCGGTGCCTGATTCTCCGTTGATCATCACGGTCAGGTCCGTCGCCATCAGGCGCGCCAGCACCCGGTAGATGTTCTGCATCGCCGCCGAGCGGCCGATCAGCGGCAGTTGTTCGGTCTGTTCGTCGCTGGCCGGAGATTCCCTGTCCGCCGAGTCCGAGAGCGCCCGTTCGACCACGCCCATCAGTTCGCCGAGATCGAACGGCTTGGGCAGATACTCGTAGGCGCCGCGCTCGTTCGCCTTGACCGCCGTCAGCAGCGTGCTCTGCGCGCTCATGACGATGACCTTGAGTTCGGGCCGCAGCTCGCGGATGCGCGGGACGAGATCGAGACCGTTCTCGCCGGGCATGACGACATCGGTGATGACCAGGTCGCCCTCCCCGCCAGCGACCCACGACCAGAGCGTCGATGCGTTGTTGGCGGCTTTTACGTCGTATCCCTGCCTTGCCAGCGCCTGCTCCAGCACCGTGCGGATGGCGCGATCGTCGTCGGCGACGAGTACCGTCGTCATCTGTTT
Organism: Alphaproteobacteria bacterium; assembly: GCA_038148075.1. Lineage (GTDB taxonomy): Bacteria > Pseudomonadota > Alphaproteobacteria > MPNO01 > UBA830 > JAYQUR01. The sequence continues at coordinate 10,004 of JAYQUR010000092.1, forward strand.
GCCTCTTTGTTCGAGCCGGTCCGGGGTCCCTCGCCCGGCGATCCGTCGTGTATCGGCAACCGGAGCCGAAATTCCGTGCCCTCTTCGGAACTGTCGAACTCTACGATGCCGCCATGATCGCCGACGACTTTCGCGACCAGCGCCAGCCCGAGGCCGTTGCCGTCGATCTTGGACGTGACGAAAGGTTCGAACAGGTTGGCGGTCAAGTCCGTCGGAATGCCGGGACCGTTGTCCAGAACCGATACCATCAGCGGCAACTGGACCCGCCGGGCCCCGCCCGGCAGCGCCAGCCTGATCCCGTGCTGATATCCTGTCCTCAGGCGCACGATGCCGCCTTTGCGCGGGGCGGCCTCGCACGCGTTCTTGACGATATTCAGCAGTACCTGGATGAGCTGATCCGCGTTCCCGTAAACAGGGGGCAGAGAGGGGTCGTACTCCTCGACGAACGATATGTGCCGCCCGAACCCCGCCTGGGCGATCTTGCGAACGCGCTCCAGAACCTGATGGATGTTGACCTCGGTCCGGTTCAACGGCTCGTCGGAAAAAAGCCCCATGCGGTCGACGAGTTCGACGATCCGGTCGGTTTCCTCGCAGATCAGGCGGGTCAGATCGCGGTCGGTATCGGTCGCCAGCCCGTCTTCGAGCAATTGGGCCGCACCGCGTATGCCCGACAGAGGGTTCTTCACCTCGTGCGCCAGCAGCGCGGCGAGGCCGGTCACCGAGCGGGCGGCATTTCGGTGAACGAGCTGACTGTTGATCCGCCGGGCAATCGACTGCTCGTGCAGCGACAGAACGGCGATCGACCGGCTGTCGGCCAGCGGCGCAGCGGAAATGGCGAGATTGCGAACGTGGTTCCGCGGATATTCGATCGAAACGTCGTACTCTGCGACGCTCGTCTGGCCGTGCACGGCCTGGCGAACCAGAGAAAACACGGGACTGTCGGACGGCAGGATGTCCCGCAACCGGCTCCCGACGAGGACATTTGCGCCCTGCTCCAGAAACTGTTCCGCAGCCGCGTTGACGAAACGGATCGTGCTGTCCTCGTCCTGG
>JAYQUR010000093.1:0-10981 GCA_038148075.1 Alphaproteobacteria bacterium
GGGGAGGGTTCAAGATGCAATTATTCAACTAAAACGGGAATTGAGCAGAAATACACGCAGTTCGGTCACTCACTACTTTTTGGGAAATTTGTATAATCGCGCCGGCAATTTCGATGTGGCCATCAGATATTATCGACGAGCCGTTTCGTTGCAGCCGGACTTTTTCGAAGCGCTCCGAAATTTGGGAATCGTCCAACGGCGGGTCGGCAATCTGGAAGCCGCGGCAGCGAACTACGAAAAGGCGATCGCGCTGAACCCGGGCGCCGCCGACCTCATATACAATCTGGGAAACATTTATAAGGACTCAGGCCGCCTGGACGAAGCGGTTGCGGCGTATCGAAACGCACTGGCGCTCAAAGCGGATTTCGCGGCGGCCTACAGCAACATGCTGCTGGTGGAACAATACAGGGTCGGACACGACGCACGGAGCCTCTGTTCCCTCCACCGGGGCTACGGTGAAACATTCGGGGTATCCGAAGCGGCGCGGAATTCGCCCGACCTGAACACCGATCCCGAAAGGCCGTTGCGTATCGGCTACGTGTCGGGCGATTTCCGCGATCATCCCGTCGGACGCCTCGTCGCGCCGGTAATCGCCGCGCACGACCGGGAGATGTTTTCCGTAACGCTGTATTCACAGGGGAAGGGAGCAGATCCGCTATCCGGGGCATTTCGTGAGATCGAGGCTAAATGGCGGGAAATTTCAGCGCTCGACGACGTCGCATTCGCGGCGCAAGTGCGGGAGGACGAGGTCGATATTCTGATCGATCTGGCGGGACATATGGCACATAACCGCATGCCCGCGTTTGCGCGCCGGCTTGCGCCGGTTCAGGCGAGTTGGCTGGGTTACCCCTCTACCACCGGACTGGAGGCCATGGACTGGGTCGTCACCGACGCCGTGCACTTGCCGGAAGGGCGGGAAACGGACATATCGGAACGTCCCGTGCGGCTGCCGCAGGCGCTTTTGACTTTCGTCCCGCCGGATGAAGCACCGACGGTGTCGCTGCCTCCTGCCGCATCGGGCGCGCCACCGACATTCTGCTCGTTCAACAACCCGGTAAAAATCTCGCCCGCCGCCGCCCGCCTGTGGGGCAGGGTTATGGCGGCTACGCCCGGTTCGCGCCTGCTGTTGCGCTATTCCGTGCCGAAGAATTCCGTTGCCTGGAAAGCTGTGCTTGCGACGCTTGCCGGTGCCGGTATCGCCCCGAACCGCGTGACGATCGAGGGTAGCGAACCCTACGCAGCGGTTTTGGCGGCTTATAGCCGGGCGGACATAGCGCTCGATCCGTTTCCCTACTCCGGTACGATGACGACATTGGAAGCGTTGTGGATGGGGGTGCCGGTCGTGGCGTTGCGGGGCGGCACGATCGCCGGCAGGCAATCTGCGTCGCTGCTGACCGTTGCCGGGCTCGGCGAGTTGGCCGCGGACGACGAGGATTCATATGTCGCAATTGCGGCCGGCCTCGCTGCCGATCCCGGCCGGCTCGCCGAGCTGCGCGCCGGGATGCGGTCCCGGCTGAGGTCCTCGCCGCTGCTGGAGGTCGAAGGTTTCACGCGCGGGCTCGAGAGCGCTTATCGCATGATGTGGCGTGACTTTTGTGCCAAGGATATCGAAAAAGTGGCGTAGGTGGCCGGCGTTTTCGATGCCGCGCTCGGCCCGATGCTCGCGTTCCTCGGCATTCTCGGCCAGCGCAACCGGGTCGCCCGCGGGAACCGGTGGGGCCGGGGCGTCCCGTATCGGAGTCGATCGGAATGTATACGCGGATGATCCTGCGGGGGCTGGCGGCGCCCTCCTAGACGCCCAGCGCTTCCGTCGCCTGCACGAAATCCAGCCCTTGTGCCTCGGCGACCGCTTCGTAAGTCAGTTTTCCGGCATGCACGTTGAGGCCCGCCAGCAGGTGCGGGTCGGACAGCATCGCTTCCTTCGCGCCCATCTCGGCGAGTTTGATCGCGAACGGCAGCGTCGCGTTGTTGAGCGCGAAGGTCGACGTGCGGGCGACCGCGCCCGGCATGTTGGCGACGCAGTAATGCACGACGCCGTCGACGACGTAGGTCGGATCGGCGTGGGTCGTCGGACGGCTGGTTTCGCAGCAGCCGCCCTGGTCGATGGCGACGTCGACGATCACCGAGCCGCGCTTCATGTTCTTCACCATGTCGGCTGTCACCAGTTTCGGTGCTTCCGCGCCGGGGACGAGGACCGCGCCGATGACGAGATCGGCCTTCAGGACCTCTTCCTCGATGTTCGTCCGGTTCGAGAAGCGTGTCTTGATCAGGCTCTTGTACTGCGTGTCGATCTCGGCGAGGCGGCGGATATCGCGGTCGATGACGGTCACGTCGCCGCCCATGCCGGTGGCGACGAAGATCGCGTTGCTGCCGACCACGCCGCCGCCGATGACGACGACCTTGCCCGGCGTCACGCCGGGAACGCCTCCCAGGAGGACGCCGCGGCCGCCGTGTTCGATCTCGAGGCAGGTTGCACCGGCCTGCACGGCCATCCGGCCGGCGACCTCGCTCATCGGGGCGAGGAGGGGGAGACCGCCGTGGCGGTCTGTGACGGTCTCGTAGGCGATGCCGGTGATGCCGCGGTCGAGCAGGCCCTTCGTCTGGTCGGGGTCGGGTGCGAGGTGAAGATAGGTGAACAGGATCTGGCCCTCGCGCAGCAGTTCGATTTCCTGCGGCTGCGGCTCCTTAACCTTCACGATCATGTCGGCGGCGGCGAAGACGTCGGCGGCGTTGCCCGCGATTTCCGCGCCGGCGGCGCGATAGTCGTCGTCTTCGAACGCGATGGCGCGGCCGGCATTGGTCTCGACGGTCACCTCGTGGCCCAGAACCGTAAGTTCGCGCACGCTGGGCGGGGTCAGGCCGACCCGGCTTTCGAACGGTTTGATCTCTTTCGGAACGCCGATGTGCATGGAATACCCCTTTCCCGGGTGAACCTCTCGCCTGACAGATACGTGGCGCGGTTGTGAACGATATTCAACAGTATTTTACATTAGTGTAAAATTCGTTGCGAAACGCGACACAGCGGTTAGGTTGTCCCAACTCGAACGTCGCAAGCAACGGGAATCGGTCATATGCGCGCCATCGTCGCCCGGGAACTCGGTCCGCCGGAAACGCTGTCCATCGAAGATGTCGAAACGCCGGTGCCGGGGCCGGGGCAGGTTCTCGTCGACAACAAGGCGGCCGCGATCAATTTCCCCGACCTCCTCGTGATGGAAGGCAAGTACCAGGTGCGCCCGCCGCTGCCGTTCAGCCCCGGCAAGGAAGGCGCCGGCGTGGTGCGTGCCGTGGGTGATGGTGTGACGCGTTTCAAGCCCGGCGATCGCGTCATGATCCAGGTCGAGTACGGCTCCTACGCGGAGCAGGTCGCGACCGATCAGGACAACTGCTATCCCGTGCCGGAGGGTGTCAGCTTCGAGGAGGCGGCGGCGATCGGCATCGCCTACCAGACGGCTTATTTCGGCCTGGTCGCGCGGGCGCACGTGAAGGAGGGCGACAGCGTCCTCGTCACCGGCGCGTCCGGCAGCGTCGGTCTCGCGGCGATGCAGCTCGCCAAGGCATGGGGCTGCACGGTGATCGCGGGACTGACCACCATGTCGAAGGCGGACCTCGCGCACGAGAACGGCGCCGATCACGTGATCGACCTGTCGGGCGACAACGTGCGCGATTCGATCCGCGACGACATCAAGGCGATCACCGGCGGCGGCGTCGACATCGTCATGGAAATGCTGGGCGGCGCGGTGTTCGACGGTTCGGTCCGCGCGCTCAATTTCGGCGGCAGTCTCGTCGTCGTCGGATTCGCGGGGGGCGAGATCCCGACCTTCAAGGTCAACTACGCGCTGCTCAAGAACATCGCCGTGACCGGCGTGAACTGGGCCGAGTATCGCGATCGCGACCCGGACTGGGTGCAGCGCGTGCAGGCGGAGCTGTTCGAGATGGTCGCCGACGGGCGCATCAAGGTGCCGGTTCAGGCGGTCTTCCCGATGGAGCGTTTCGTCGAGGCGTGCGACGTGATCCGCGACCGGCAGGTCCGCGGGAAGGTGGTCATACGGCTGGACGAGTAGGGCCGGGCGCTCAGGTGCCCGACGGGATCAAGACCACTCGGAGACGATGTCGTCGTACTCGGGCCGCGCGCGTTCGGTGGGTTCGCCCATCTCGTTGCCGAAATACATGTAGCCCGCGATCTGGTCATCCGCGTCGAGGCCGAGCGCGGCCTTGAAGTCGGAATTGTAGGCGTACCATTCGGTGATCCACTGCGCCGCGTATCCCATCGAGAGCGCGGCGATCAGCATTGTCTGACAGGCGGCGCCAGCGGACAGGACTTGTTCCCAGACCGGGATCTTGTGCTCTTTGACGACTTTCGAGGTGACGGCGACGACGACCGGCGCGCGGATCAGCCGCTCGCGCTCGATCTCGACCTCTTCGTCGATCGCGTCGGGTTTGTTCTTCTTGAAAATCTCCGCGAGCTTGTCGCCGAGCTTCTCGCGTGCGTCGCCGCGGATGACGATGAAGCGCCAGGGCGTAAGCCGACCGTGATCGGGGACTCGCATGCCCGCTTCCATGATCTTTTTCAGATCGGCGTCGTCCGGACCGGGGCCGTCCATCATGCGCGCGAGGATCGACCGGCGCGACAGGAGGAAGTCGATCGTATTCTTGTCCCTGATATTCAGTTCCGACATTCGGTTTGTTCCATTCAATAGGCGTTAGAGCGTTCGCCGTTCAGGCGTTTCCTTCGGATTCCGCCCGTTCCCGTTCCAGCTGGCGCAGCGCGCCGCGCTGGATCTTTCCCGTGGCGGTCAGCGGCAGGTCGTCGACGAATTCGACGGCGCGCGGGTACTTGAAGGCGGAGATCTGCGACTTCACGAAATCCTGCAACTCCGAGACCGTTTCGTCGGTCGCAACGGAAGCGTCCGACGGTACCACGAATGCCTTAACGATCTGACCCCTGTCCCTGTCCGGCTTGCCGACAACCGCGACTTCGCGAACCTTGGGATGCTCCAGCAGAACCGCCTCGACCTCGAGACCGGAGACATTATAGCCGCTCGTCAGGATCATGTCGTCGGTTCGCGCCTCGTAGTAGAAATAACCGTCCTCGTCGATGCGGCAGAGGTCGCCCGACTTGTTCCAGCCGTCCTTGATATAGGCGCGCTGGCGTTCCTCGTCGCCGACGTAGCGGCAGCCGTTCGGGCCCTTGACGATCATCTGGCCGATCTCGTTCGGCGCGACGTCGTTGAAATCCTCGTCGACGACGCGGACCTGGAAGCCCGGCACGGCCTTGCCGATGGCGCCGGGCTTGATGTCGTCGCCGCTGGCCGAGATGAAGATGTGCAGGAGCTCCGAGATGCCGAGGCCGTTGATCATCTCGACGCCCGTGATTTCCTTCCATTCGTTGAAGGTCGCGGGCGCCAGCGGTTCGCCGCCGGCGACGCATTCGCGGAGAGACGAGAGGTCGTAGTCGCGCGCCTTCTCCAACATCAGCTTGTAGCCCGACGGCGTCGAGAAACAGACCGTCGCCTTGTATTTCTCGATCGTCTGGAGAACGGCTTCGGGCGTACCGCGCTCCAGCAGCACGACCGTGCCGCCGAAGCGGAACGTGTCGGGGATGAAGGCGCAGAGGCCGTACAGGAACGCGATCTGCGGGCTGCCGCAGACGATGTCGCCGGGCCGGATCTTGACGACGTGGCCAATGAAGCAATCGGCGGCCGCGAGGATGTCGCGATGGAAGTGCAGCGTGGCCTTCGGCGTACCGGTCGAGCCCGACGTGAAGCCGATGATGGCAGGATCGTCCGCCGCGGTATCGACGTTGGCGAACGTGCCGGAAGCGGCTGCCATTGCCTTTTCGAGCCCGTCCGGACGGTCGTCGCCGAAATAGAGGATGTGTTCGAGGTCGGGCGCGCCGCTCTTTGCCTTGTCGATGTCGTCGGCAAGCGACGCGTGCGAGATCGCGAAACGCACTTTCGCCTTGCCGATCATGTAGACGAGTTCGCGCTCGCGCAGCACCGGCATCGTCGTGATCGCAACGCCGCCCGCCTTGAGTACCGCGAGCCATGCGGCGATCAGGATCGGATGGTTGCCGGAGCGCAGGATGACGCGTTCCCCCGGCACGAAGCCGTAGTCGGAGACGAGCACGTTGGCGATCCGGTTCGCCTGCGCCAATAGCTCGGCGTAGGTCCAGACGAGATCGCCCGCCATAACCGCCGGCTGATCGGCGAAGCCGGCCGCGACCTGCTTGTCGATCAGCTCGACCGCGACGTTGAAACGCGCCGGGTAGGCGGCCAGTTCGGGCAGGACCGAGTAGTCCATCTCCGGCCACAATTCGGGCGGCGGCATGTTGTCGATAATGAAGGTGTCCACATGCGATGTGGGTTCGGACATCGTCGATCCTTTCAGAACGGCGGGAATTTAGGGCGGTGACGCCCCGAAACCAATCATTTTACGTTAGTGTAAAATTTCGTTGGAAACAAGCTCGGCGGGTGTTAGACAGTCCCGGCAATCGAGAGATATCGACAGGCCATGAAAGACCTAGTTCAGCTGGAACTTATCCGCGAATCCCTGATCGCCGTCGTCAACGAGATGCGGGCGAACATCATTCATTCGTCCTATGCGCCGATCATTTACGAAGGCCACGATTTCTCCTGTGCGCTGATGTCGGCCGACGGCCGCCAGGTCGCGCAGGGCCTTGCGGACCATCCGATCCACATCTTCGCGGTACCCTATTCGACGCAGCAGGTCGTTGCGACGTTCGGCGACGACATTCACGAGGGCGACCTGTTCCTCCACAACGACCCCTATACCGGCGGCACGCATTTGAACGACGTCCTGATGCTGCATCCCGTCTTCTTCGACGGCAAGCTCGGCATGTTCGCGGCGATGCGCTGTCACTGGAACGATGTCGGCGGAATGACGCCGGGCAGCCTGTCAGGACGGGTGAACGAGATCATCCAGGAAGGCATCCGCATTGAGCCAACGAAGATCTGCGACCGCGGCAAGATGAACGAGCCTTTCCTGAACCTGCTGTTCAACAACATGCGCGCGCGCTCTGAGCGGCTCGGCGACTTCAACGCGATGGTCGGCACCGGCCGCAAGGCGGAGGAGCATCTCCAGCGACTCTACCGGCGTTTCGGCGGCGGTCTCCTGAGCGGCGTCGAGGAACTCATCGGGCGCGCCGAACGCCAGCTGCGCGCGAAGATCGCAGAGTGCCCGGACGGCGACTACTTCGCGGAAGGCTATATCGAGAGCGACGGCACCAATCCCGATCCGCTCGTCGTGAAACTCAAGCTGACCGTGAAGGGCGAGGAGGTCGTCGCCGATTTTACCGGCACATCGGCGCAGACCAACGGGCCGACCAACTGCGGCCCGGCGATGGCACTGAATGCAGTGGGCACCATCGTCAAATCCTTCCTCGATCCCAAGACGCCGATCAACCAGGGCTCGTTCAATCCCATCACGGTGATTTCCGAGCCGGGCACGTTCATCAACGCGCGCAACGACGCGCCTTGCGGCGGCATGGCGGAATGCAAGTTCCTGATCGATTCCGTCGTGGCCTCGGCGATGGGCCAGGTCGTACCGGAGATGACGGTCGGCGACCTGAAGGGCGGGGCCAACCATGTCATCATTTCCGGCTCGGCGCCGGGACGCGACAATTACATCCACTATGAGTGGCCCGCCGGCGGCACCGGTGCGTCGGCAGGCATCGACGGCTCCAGCGCCGTGCGCAGCTACAACGAGGGCGACTTCAACTCGATCCAGTCGACCGAGATGGTCGAAGGCCAGTTCCCGCTGCGTATCGAGCGCTGCGAAATTCGCGCGGGCGGTTGCGGCGACGGCGAATTCCGCGGCGGCTTCGGCCTAAGGCGCGACGTGCGCATTCTCGACGGGCGCGGCGCGCTGTCCGTCATTTCGGAAAAGAACGTCATTCCGCCCTACGGCGTCGAAGGCGGCTCGAACGGCGCGGTCAACAGCTTCACCGTTCTGCGGAACGGCGAAACGGTGCAGCCGTCGGACATGCCGGGCAAGGTCTCGGGCTATCCGCTGCGGACAGGCGATATCGTCCGCGAGGAAACGGCGGGCGGCGGCGGCTACGGCGATCCGCTGAAGCGCGATCCGGCGCGCGTGCTCGCCGACGTGATCGAGGGATACCTTACGGAAGGCCAGGCGGACGTCCGTTACGGCGTCGTCATCAAGGACGGCGCGGTCGACGCGGCGGCGACGGCGGACCGGCGCGCGAGCCTGTCTCAAGCACGCCATGCCGTGATACTCGAAGCGGCCAACGAGGAACTGACCGACGGGCCGCGGCGCGTGTTCGTGCTGCCGTCGGGAGTTGCCGACGCGCTGGGAGCGCATGAAGGCGATATCGTCGAACTCCTGACCGGACACGGCTCGCCGCTGCGCGGCTGGGCGCGGATCGGCGGCGATCCAGGCAGCGACCGGGTCGTGGTCAGCCCGTCGAGCCTCGACATTCTGGGCGCGGCGCCCGGCGACATCGTTTCGCTGCGCGCAACGGCGCCTCTTCCCGAACAGTACGCGTGAGCGGCGACATGGCAAACGGCAGATACATCGTAGGAATCGACGTCGGCGGGACGTTCACCGACCTTTTGTGTCTCGATACCGAAACGCAGGCGCTTCTGTCGGAGAAGGTCCCATCTATTCCGGGCGGGCAGTGGCGCGGCGTTCTCGGAGCGCTCGAGAAGCTCGGCATCGACTACGGCGAAATCCGCGCTTTCGTGCACGGCACCACGATCGCCACCAACGCACTGCTCGAACGCAAGGGCGCGAAGACCGGTTTGATCGCGACGGAGGGTTTTCGCGACACGCTGGAGATCGGCCGCACACGGCGTCTCATCGGGGGCCTGTTCGACATCAAGTTCGTCCGCCCGCGCCCGCTCGTCAGCCGCGACCTGCGTCTCGAAGCGTCCGAGCGCGTCGCCGCCGACGGCGAGGTCCTCAAGAGCGCTTCCGACGTCGATTTCGCGCCGATGGTCGAGGCCTTCAAGGAGAAGGGCGTAAAATCCATCGCGGTCGCATTCATCAACGCCTACCGCAACGACGAGAACGAGCGGATCGCGCTGGAAAGGATTCAGTCGCTGGCCGGCGACATTCCGGTCTGCGTATCGACCGGCGTCGTCCGCGAGAAGGGCGAGTTCGAGCGGTTCTCCACCTGCGTGCTCAATGCGTATCTGACGCCGGTCGTGCGCGATTATCTCAAGACGCTCTCGGGCGAGCTCGAAGGGCAGGGGATTTCCGCCCCGGTCAACGTGATGGGCTCCAACGGCGGCGTCATGACGCTGGAGCAGGCAGCCGATTTCGCGGCGGGGACGTTCCTGTCGGGACCCGTGGGCGGCGCAGGCGGCGCGGTCCGCATCTGCGAGATGGCGGGTGTCGAGGATTGCATCACCTTCGACATGGGCGGGACCAGCACGGACGTTGCGTTGATCCACAAGCTGACGCCGCGCATCAGCCATTCGAACCAGATCGACGCCTATCCTCTGCAGGTGCCGCAGCTCGACATCCACACGATCGGTGCAGGCGGGGGCTCGATCGCGTGGGTCCAGGCGGACGGGACGCTCGAAGTCGGCCCGCAGAGCGCGGGCGCGGTGCCGGGCCCCGCCTGCTATCAGCGCGGCGGCACCGAGCCGACGATCTCGGACGCGAACCTCATGCTCGGCCGCCTGCCGACGAACCGCACGCTGTCGGGCGGGCTGCAGCTGTCGAAGGAACTCGCGGAGAAGGCCTTCAACGACCTCTCCGCGAAACTCGGCGCCGATGCCGGATCGCCGGCGGAACTTGCCGACGGGGTTCTCCGCATTGCGGTATCCAAGATGGCAGGCGCGGTGAGAGAGGTGTCCGTGCATCGCGGGTTCGATCCGCGCGACTTCGCGCTGCTCGGCTTCGGCGGGGCGGGACCCATGCACGTTTTCCTCGTCGCCGAGGAGCTCGCGATCCCGCAGGTCATCGTGCCGCGCTTCCCGGGACATCTGTCCGCGCTCGGGCAATTGCTGGCCGATCTCCGGCGCGACTTCGTGGTCGCGTGGGGCGGACCGCTGGGCGAGATCGCCGAGAACGATTTCCGTGCTGAGGCCGCGGCTTTGAAGGGCCGTGCGGGAGACCTGCTGCGCGCCGACGGCTTCGCGGACGACCGGCACGATCACAGTTTCAGCGTCGACATGCGCTATGTCGGCCAATCCTTCACGCTGTCGATTCCGTGCGATCCGGAAACCGCCACATGGGACGCGCTGCGCGAAGCCTTCCATGGACGCCACGAACAGACGTTCGGCCGCGCCGACCGCCACAGCGACGTCGAGCTGGTGAATATCCGGCTGTTCTCGCTCGGCCTGATCGACAAGCCGGAGCTAGCCTTTCCGCCGGTCGAGGGCGGCGATCCCGTCATCGAGATGCGCCAGGTCTGGTTCAACGGCGGCTGGACGGATTGCCCGATCATTGATCGCACCAAGATGGCGGCGGGCGAGACCTTTACCGGCCCGATGATCATCGAGGAGGCCGGCGGGACGTCGGTCGTGCCGCCCGGCTGGAAGATCACGGTCCATGCTTCCGGTTCGCTCGACTGCCGCCGCAGCTATGACGACTGACCGGCGCGCATTCGCCTTGCCCGCGAATTGCGGCAGCGCTAGCTTTCGCTTTCAACTATCCACAGGATTACGGCAATGACCCCAGCCGACACCGCCCTTACCGCCGAAACCGAACAGGTCGGCGCGCTCAGCCACGACGAATATTACGAGATCGCCGCCGACAGCCTGCCGGGCGCCGGGCTCGGCAGCTATTCTCTGCCCGACGACGTCCGTTTCGTCGTCCACAGGGGCGCGGGCTCGCGGCTGCAGGACGTGCGGGGACGGTGGTACATCGACTATGTCGGCGGTGCCGGGGCGCTGATCCTGGGGCATGCCTTCCCGACCGTCGTAGACGCGGTCAAGGAACAGGCGGAGCGCGGCATCCATTTCTTCGGCACGCTCAACGAACAGTGCATCAT
>JAYQUR010000094.1:0-10915 GCA_038148075.1 Alphaproteobacteria bacterium
AAACACCGGCGTAGGCGGTGCGATCTTTGCGAAGGCGGTATCGAACATGCGGATGATTTCGGAGGACTCGTTGCTGACGACGGTCTGCGTTTTCGCATCCCACAGCGTCGGCACCGTGACGCGGGTCGTGCAGCCGGGTTCCGAGATCGTATAGAGCTCGTGCAGCCAACGGGCGTTGTGGGACGTTCCGGGGACGCGGTGACCGGCTTCGCGGAAGCCCCAGCCCTGGCCGCCGACCTCCTGTTCGGTGTTCACCAGCGGCACGATATCGTCGAGCTTCTTCAGCGTGCGGTAGAGAACGGCGCGGTGCGCCCACGGGCAGCTAGTCGCCGCATACAGCCAATACCGGCCGGGTTCCGCCATGAAGCCTTCTTCGCCGCTGAGCCCCGCACTGCCGTCGGGCGTCACCCAGCTGCGAAACTGGGAGGGATGTTTGACATAGGCGCCGCGGTCGTCGTGTTCCACGAGCTTTTCTTCGTCCGTCCAGATGCCATTGAGCAAATGCCCCATCGCCGGGTCTCCGATTTCGTGTTGTTCGCCGGTCGGGAATTCGGTCCGCGTAGCGCGGCCGTGCCGGACGATACGGAACTATAGCCGAATTTACGGCGATCATCACCCGCGGCGCGTTATCTTGCGGCAGGCATGTCCCGCTTCGGCGTCTTGCGAAGCTCGAGCGCGCGTGTCTCGAAAAAAGCGTTCCGCGCGGCGGAATAGTGGTCGGGGGGCGTCGCCTGCAGTTTCTCTACCGCTTCGATTGCCTCTTCGCGCTTCACCACGAGCTCTCCGGCCCGGATATAGAGGAGGGTTTCAAGTTCGAGCAGGTAGTGAAACGGGTTCAGGAAGAGATCGACGCCCTGTCCGACGGCGTCGCGCGCCGTGGTGGGGCCGAGAATGGGCAGGACGAGGTAGCCGCCGTCGCCGACACCGTACCGGTGCAGCGTCTGGCCGAAATCGGCGGGGTGCTCCGGCAGGTCGATACGCTCAGCCACTTCGAAAAACCCGAGGATCCCGACTGTCGAGTTGACGGCGAACCGGCCGAGCGAAACGCCGGCGTTCTCGAGATCGCCCTGCAGGACGTTGTTTATGGCGACCACCGGTTCGCCGATGTTCTCGAAGAAGTTTCTCGCGATGTGGCGCAGCGTTTCCGGCATGATGAAGCGGTAAACGCGCGAGACCGGCTCAAGGAGAACGATGTCGAACAGGTCGTTGACCCCGAATATAGCCCGGTTGAGGCCTTCGAGCGGATCGCGCGGATCCCGGTCAGATCGCTCCGGCGCGCGCGGCGGCCGCTGCCTGCGCCGTTGGCCTGGGCGCGGCGACGGGGGCAGGCGGCGCATGGCCGGTTGCGGCGATCATCGAGGCATGACCGGGAAAGGCCATCGTCAGGCTGGCTCTTACCTCGCTGTCCAGTTCGGGCGCGGCCTTGAGGGCGGCAGCCACGACGTCCTGTGCGTCGGCGGGATTGCGGGCCATCGCCTCCATCACGGTCAGCGATAACATCGTGGCGGAATTCCGCCGGTTCATGGCGTTCGCCATCGCAGCCATGTGGGTATCGCCCGACAGGCGGCTCAACTCGCGTTGCCGCGCGTCCGTCTCGCGCCAGTTCTGGGCAATCTGGTCCAATCGCGCCTGAACATCGGCCGGTACCGCGGCCCACGCCGGCGCTGCGGCCGACAGCAGCGCAACCGCCGCAAGGGCGCGAAGGAGTGAGGTCAGGGCAGGGGGGGAGGCGCATTCGGATGGCAACCACGCTGATCGCGACGGGGCGGCGGGCTATGGCCTTATGTATCATGGACCCGGCGATTGCCTCAAAGCCTCAAGAGAATCGGTCGTTTGCGGCGTTCACGGACTGTTAAGGCGGGCAGCGGATAATTTTCGAAGCGTTTACAACGGGAAAAGCGCCATGACGCACTTCCTAGCGACCGACGAAAATCCCGACGGCTACAAGCTCGAGGACATTCTCTCGATCATCCGTCAGGACATCATCAAGCGGGCGGGTCTTATTTCCGCGGACACGCGGCCCGAAGCGCGCCACGTGCTCGCGAACAATATCCAGATCCTCAAGAAGATCACGGATTGCATCGAGCTTGCCGAAGATTCGACACGGGTGCTCGACAGGTCTTTTGGTCACACCGGGGACAAACCGCGCATCGGCGCGGCGTAGAAGGCGTTTACTGGCGGAAACCCGGTCCGTACCGCTAATTCCCTGTCGTTGCCACGGTCGCCTGCCTGTCAGGCATCCTGGCCTTCGTCTTCAATCCGGTACCGGTTCAGGACGGGTATCTGCGTCATGCTGAACGCAAGCGTCAGCGCCATGATTCCGAATACCTTGAAGTTGACCCAGAAATCCTCGCTCTGGGTGCGCCAGACCAGTTCGTTGACGATCGCCATGGCGAGGAAGAACAGGCCGAAATTCCTCGTCAGGATCCGCCAGCCGGGGTCGGTCATCGGCCATGCCGTTCCCATCACGGGCTTCAGCAGGGCCCGGCCGAACAGCAGCCCGCCCAGCAGGATAACGGCGATCAGCGACTGAACGATGGTCGGTTTCATCTTGATGAAAGTGTCGTCGTTGAAAACCAGCGTAAGCGCTCCGAAGACGCCGACGATGCCCGCCGTGATCAACGGCATCAGCGGAACGCGCCGGTTGACCGCCAGCGACAGGACCAGTGCCACCGCCGTCGCCCCCATCAGGGCGGCGGTGGCGACGTAAAGATCCCATAGCTTGTAGGCGGCGAAAAAGACGACCAGCGGCCCGTAGTCCGATACGACTTTAACCCAACTCTTTTCGGGGACTGCCTGGCGCTGATCTTCCATACGTTCTGTTACCACCCGGTCGGACGTAAATCCACTAGGCGGCAAAAGCCTTAACCTTTGGTTAACCATGCGGTCCGGATACTGCTTCCGATGGCGGCGGGCGCGTCCTGCCGCCGCGATCGGGGGAAAGAGCATGGCGCGTTTCTATCTGATCATCGCGGTAATCGCGGTCATGACGGCTGCTGCGACGGCTGAGGACGGCGATGGAGAGCGAGCCGGGGAATCCGCGCCGGCGACGATCGGATCCCGCTAAATCCGAAACGCGTCGCCGATTCGGCGCGCGAGCGATTAACATCGTCTGCAGGCCGCGCCAGCCGAAAACGGCGGAGGTGTCGGCCGTATTATTTTCATCATAAATGTGAATATTTAGTGACATCGATATTTATTCGGTGACAACAATAATTTGGCGCGCTAGGGTTTCTGCCGTGAGTAACGCAAGTGTCCGGCATAGGTGAATATTGTCGCAGTCGGCATCGATAGCCTTCGCAACGGCGCAGGATGCGTCTTGCCGGACGACGCGGCCGGCCTCCGGAATGTCTCGCCCCCCTCTACGCCTCCCCTCGGGAGGCGTTCGTCGTTTGGGGCCCGCGGCGCTTGCGACACTTCCGTCCACCGCAAACCAGAAGGACCTTCATGGGCAAGAGATCCGCGCGGGCCGCTCGTTCGGCCGCTTACGAGAGCAACGTATGCACGATTTCGGGGAATGGCTGGGACCCGCTTGAAGACAGCCGGAACGGGAAACGCTACGTCCGGAACATCCAGCCGAAGAGTCCGAACCAGGCGAGGCTGATGGCGGCGCTGCAGTCGTCGCAGATGGTGCTGGCGCTCGGGCCGGCGGGGACCGGAAAGACATATCTCGCCATCGCGGCGGCGGTCGAGGCGCTAGAAGCCAACGAGGTGGAGCGCATCGTCCTGTCGCGGCCGGCGGTCGAAGCGGGCGAAAGCATCGGCTTCCTGCCGGGCGAGGTGAACGACAAGGTCGCGCCCTACATGCAGCCGCTTTACGACGCGCTGCTTGACCGGCTCGGCGGCAAGCGGCTGCGGGCGTTGATGTCGAACGGCGGAATCGAGATTGCGCCGGTCGGCTTCATGCGCGGCCGCACGCTCAGCCGCTCGTTCGTCGTTATCGACGAGGCTCAGAACTGCACGTACGCGCAGCTCAAGATGCTGCTCACGAGGCTCGGCTGGAGTGCGACAATGGTGGTTACCGGCGATCCGGACCAGTCCGATCTTCTGCCCGAACTGTCGGGTCTCGCAGACATTGCCGACCGGCTGGAGCCGCTGCAGAACGTCGAGGTCGTCAGGTTGGATAAAACGGATGTCGTGCGTCATCCGCTGGTCGGAGAGATGCTGACCGTTCTCTGAAGAGAATCGCCGTTGTTGCGCTCGGGAGCGGCGTCCGTTATGCCGCGCCCATGACCAAGGACATCAAGGACGTCGCCCCCGGCCCGGTCGTCGAGCATTTCTTCGAGGATATCGAGGTAGGCGAAGTGCGGACGGCCGGCCCCGTCACCGTGACGGTCGAGGAAATCCTCTCCTTCGCCCGCCGTTACGATCCGCTTCCCATGCACACCAGCGACGCTGGCGGGCGCGAAACGCCGCACGACAGCATGATTTCGTCCGGCGTGCTCACGGTTGCTCTCAAGCAGCGCATGATCATGAGCATCGAGCGCAACAAGGCGCTGATCGGTGCGGCCCGGATCGAGGAACAGAACTTCCTGCGCCCGGTCCGCCCCGGCGACGAGTTGTCGATCTGCCAGGAGTGCGTCGACAAGCGCGAGTCCCGGTCCAAACCCGACCGGGGTCTCGTCACCTGGGCGTTCGAGGTGACGAACCAGAACGGTGACGTCGTCCTCAATTCGCGCGACCAGGTGATGGTGCGGCGGCGCCCGGAGACCTGACCGGTGGGGCTTCGGCGGCTGATTCTCATCCTGGTCGTGGGTGTGGTCGTGGCGCTTGTCGCCCGGGCGAAGGCCGCCGGACCGGAGACCGGAAGCTCCCGCGCGGCGACAACCCTCCCGTCATGACCGACTTTCTTTTCGATGGCCCCGACGGCGCGCGCATCACCGTTGCGCTTGCCCACGGCGCCGGGGCGCCGATGGATTCCGAGTTCATGGAATATTTCGCGATTGCGCTCGGCTCTCGCGGAATTCGCGTCGCCCGGTTCGAGTTTCCCTACATGGCGAAGCGCCGGGACGACGGGCGGAAACGACCGCCGGACAGGCCGCCGGTTCTGCTCGATTTCTATTCCGCCGTCGCGAGAGAACTGGGACCGGAAAGGCTCGTTGTCGCTGGCAAGTAGATGGGCGGGCGCATCGCCTCGATGATCGCCGACGAGGCCGGCGTGGCGGGACTTGTCTGCCTCGGCTATCCGTTCCATCCGCCAGGCAAGCCGGATCGCCTCCGGACCGAACATCTGAAAACGCTGATGACGCCCGCGCTGATCCTGCAGGGGGAGCGCGACCCGTTCGGGCGGCGCGACGAGGTCGAAGGCTATGCGCTCCCGAAAACGATCGACGCCGCGTTCCTGCCTGACGGCGATCACGACCTGAAGCCGCGAAAGGCAAGCGGGCGGACACGCGAAGACAACTGGGCGGATGCCGTGGAGCGCATGGCGCTAT
The DNA here is from genome assembly GCA_038148075.1 of Alphaproteobacteria bacterium. Taxonomy (GTDB): domain Bacteria; phylum Pseudomonadota; class Alphaproteobacteria; order MPNO01; family UBA830; genus JAYQUR01. Next base: position 5,436 of record JAYQUR010000094.1, read on the forward strand.
TCGTCGCCGGGCGTTGACGGCGGGCCGAGCCGCGGCCCAGAATCCGCGGCGGAAACGAAAGGGTCGAGGGGATCGAACATGCCCGGACGGGTTGAAGGACGTGTCTGTGTCGTGACAGGCGCGGCGCAGGGAATCGGCGCGACGTATGCGCGGGCGCTTGCAAGTGAGGGAGCGAAGGTCGTCGTTTCGGATATCGACGATGCCGGCGGGGTCGCGGAAGAGATAGCGGCGGCCGGTGGCGACGCCGCGGCGATACCGTGCGATGTCTCGGACTGGGAAGCATGCCAGTCGCTGGTCGCGCAGACGGTGGAGCGTTTCGGGAGGATCGACGTGCTGGTCAACAACGCGGCGATTTTCGGAACGCTCGATCGCGCCTCCATCGACGAAATCTCGCCCGAGTTGTTCGACCGCGTCCTCAAGGTAAATGTCGGCGGCACGTTCCTGTGCACCAAGGCGGCCGTACCGGTCATGCGGGACCAGGGCTACGGCAAGATCATCAATATCTCGACCAGCCGTATTTTCGCCGGCCTGCCGTTCTACCTGCATTACGACGCATCAAAGGGGGCCGTGTTCGGCATGACGCGGGCGATGGCGAAAGAGCTCGGCGATGCCGGCATTCGCGTGAACGCGATCGCGCCCGGCTCGACGATGAGCGAGAACGTCAAGGCGCGGACCGACTGGCGCGACGGCGGGCCCGCGGCGAAGCTCGCCGGCCGCTCGCTCAAGCGCCTCCAGGAGCCGGACGATCTTGTCGGCTCCTGTATCTTCCTGGCTTCCGCCGAAAGCGACTTCGTTACCGGCCAGACGATTGTCGTCGACGGCGGCGGGGCGATGTGGTGACGCTTGCCGGGCCCGCGGCCCGTTGATACAAAATCCGCATCAGGGAGAGGACGTTGGAATGGCGGAAACCGCCCACGACTTGGAAGAACACCCGTTTCTGGCGGGCGAGGCGGTCCGCCGTGCGGCCGACGGGACGGCGCGGCTGATCGGGACCGTGTGCGGCGACTGCGAAGCCAGGGTCTTTCCGCCGGTTCATGTCTGTCCCGCCTGCATGTCGGAGAACGTTTCCGAGGCCGAGCTGTCGACGGAAGGATCGCTCTATTCGTGGTCGGTGGTCCATGTCGCGCCGAAGAACTGGTATGTTCCTTACGTCGCCGGTTACGTCGACCTGCCGGAGGGCGTCCGTGTTTTCACCCACGTGGTCGATGCGGATCCCGACGCGCTCGAAATGGACATGGCCGTTCGGCTGACGACGGCGGTCCTCGGCGAAGCCGAGGGCGAGCCCGTCGAAAGCTACGCCTTTACGCCGGCGAAGGGCTGAGGAGAGAGCGATGCGGGACGTATTCGTGATGGGCGCCGGCATGGTGCCGTTCGCCAAATACCGCGACAAGACGCTCGCAGAGATCGGTTGGCCGGCGGTGAAGGCGGCGATCCTGGACGCGGGTATCGAAAAGAAGGACATCGAGGCGGCCTATTGCGGCTCTGGCCTCGGCGGCATGATGTCGGGTCAGCGGGTCCTTAAACAGCTCGGCATCACCGGTCTCCCCATCACCAACGTCGAAAACGCGTGCTCGTCGTCCTCGACCGCGTTCCGGCAGGCATATATCGCCGTCGGCGCAGGCGTGTACGACTGCGTACTCGTTCTCGGCGTGGAAAAGCTCACCAAGTTCGGCGGCGGCACGTTGCCGCTCGAGGACGAGGATTTCGAGGTAACGCACGGCCTTGTCATGCCAGCTCTCTACGGCATGCGGGCGCGGCGCTACATGCACGAGTACGGCCTGACCGAGGAACAGCTTGCCTCGGTGGCGGTGAAAGCGCACAAGCACGGCGCGAAGAATCCCGAGGCGCAGTACCGCAACGAAGTCACGCTCGATGAGGTGATGAACGCGCGCAAGATCGCAGAGCCGTTCACGCTGCTCCATTGCTGCCCGTCCGGAGACGGAGCGGCGGCCGTCATCATCTGTTCGCCCGAGAAGGCGCGTCAGCTCGGCGGCAAACAGGTGAAGGTTAAAGGCTCGGAGGTGAATTCCGGCCGCTACATGACCGGGTTCCGCGACATGACGACGCCGGAGATAACCGTCCGCGGCGCAAAGCAGGCCTACGAAGAGGCCGGCATCGGCCCCGAGGACATCGACCTCGCCGAAGTGCACGACGCCTTCACGATCGCCGAGCTTCTCTACTACGAAGCGCTCGGTTTCTGCGGCAAGGGCGAAGCGGCGAAGCTGCTCGAAGACGGCGAGACGTCGATCGGCGGCCGTATTCCGGTCAATCCGTCGGGCGGCCTGCTATCCAAGGGCCATCCGATCGGGGCGACCGGCGTTGCCCAGATCGTCGAAGTCGTCCGCCATCTCCGCGGCGAAGCCGGCGACCGCCAGGTCGAGGGTGCCAAGGTTGCGCTGACCCATTGCACCGGTGGGGGCATTTCCGGCTTCGATCACGGTGCCTGTTCCATTCACATGTTTTCGGTCTGATATGAAACCGCCTCCCTTTACCTACCACGACCCGCGCTCGATCGACGACGCGGTGGCCCTGCTTGCCGAAAAGGACAACGCCAAGCTGCTTGCCGGCGGTCAGTCGTTGATGCCGATGCTCAATATGCGCTTCGTGCTGCCAGACGACGTTATCGACCTGAACCTTATCGACGAGCTCTCCTATATCCGCGAAGACGGCGACGCGCTTGTCTTCGGCGGCATGACGCGTCAGCGCGATATAGAGTTTTCCGACCTTGTCGCCCGCCGCTGCCCGCTGATGAAGGAGGCGATCCTCAACGTCGGGCACCGCCAGACCCGCAATCGCGGGACCTACGGCGGGTCGCTGTCGCATCTCGATCCGTCGGCCGAGCTGCCGAGCGTGTCGATGGCGCAGGACGCGACGATCACCGTCCGCAAGAAGGGCGGCAGCCGCCAGATCGCGATGGCGGATTTCCCGATGGCCTACATGACCCCGTCCTTCGATCTCGACGAGATGGTGACGGATATCCGCGTGCCGTTGTGGCCCGAGGGGCACGGCTACGGCTTCGTCGAATTCGCGCGGCGTCACGGCGATTTCGCGATGGCGTCCGCAGCGGTTCTGCTCGACGTCGAGGCCGGCGGCCGGATCGCGCGCGCCAGCGTGACCGTCGGTGGCGTCGGCCCGTCTCCGCTGCGCGTGACCGCGGTCGAGGAAGGGCTGACGGGCGAGACCGGCTCGGCCGAGCTGTTCACCGAAATCGCCGAAAAGTGCCGCGAGATCGATGCCATGGAAGACGTCTACGCGCCGGCCTGGTACCGGCAGCATCTGGCGGCGGTGCTGACGCGCCGCGCGCTCGGCAAGGCGTTTTCACGCGCCGCCAATGGAACGGAGATGAACCTCAGATGACCGACCGCAGAACCGTTTCCGTTACCGTCAACGGGCAGAAGTATGAGCGCGAGGTCGAGACCCGCCTGACGCTCGCCGATTTCCTGCGCCACGAACTGATGCTCACCGGCACGCATGTCGGGTGCGAGCACGGGGTGTGTGGCGCGTGCACCATCCTGCTCGACGGGATCACGGCGCGCTCGTGCCTGATGCTCGCGGTGCAGGCCAACGGCCACGAGATCACCACGATCGAGGGCATCGCACCGAACGAGAACGAGCTGCATCCCCTGCAGCAGGCGTTCCAGGACAATCACGGGCTCCAGTGCGGATTCTGTACGCCCGGCATGCTGACGACGCTGCTCGAATTTCTGCGCGACAATCCCGATCCGACCGAGCGCGAGGTCCGCGAGGCGATCAGCGGCAACCTGTGCCGTTGCACCGGCTACCAGGGCATCGTCAACGCAGCGCTCGACGCGGCGAAGAGACTGCAGGCCCAGTCCGGAGCCTGATAATCGACTATCCCCTCTCCCCTTCGGGGAGAGGGTTAGGGAGAGGGGGGATGCAACGCTCAAGGGTAGAGAAAGCCCGCAACCTCCGCCGCAATCAGACATCGACGGAGGAATTGTTGTGGTCCGCACTACGGCGCGCCCAACTTGATGGCCACCGGTTTCGTCGTCAGCACCCAATCGGTTCCTACTTTTTGGATTTCGCTTGTTTGACGCGGAAACTCGCGGTCGAGATCGACGGGCCGTCACATGATCAGACGATCGAGAAAGATGAGTTGAGGACGAAATTTCTGGAACGGCAGGGGTTTCACGTGATGCGATTTTCGAACGATGACATAAGTCGGAATCTCGACGGTGTCGTGGAAACGATCAGGCTTGCCCTGAAAAATGGGGAAGACGATTGATGTTTCTGCTCGCTCTCACCCCCTCCCTAGCCCTCCCCCTCAAGGGGGAGGGGATATTCGATTTTGGGGGAGACGACTAATGGGCGCGAAGATGTTCGGCGCCCGGGTGCCGCGGCTCGAAGACCCGCGGCTGCTGACCGGGCGCGGCAGCTACACCGACGATTTCCATCTCCACGATATGCTGGAGGCGGCGTTCGTTCGCAGCCCGCACAGCCATGCCAGGATAAACGGCATCGACAAGAGCGCCGCGCTGGCGCATCCCGGCGTGGTCGCGGTCTATACTGCCGCCGATTTGCCGGCGGAGCTTCGCGACCAGACGGTGCCGTTCCAGGTGCCCAACCCGGCGATCTCGCAGCCGTTCCAGCAGCGCCTCCTGGAAGACCGGGAGGTTTGCTTCGCCGGCGAGCCGATCGCGCTCGTCGTTGCCGATACCCGGTACAACGCCGAGGACGCGGCAACGCTCGTCGAGGTCGATTACGACATCCTGCCGGGCGCGTCGGATGCAAAGGACGCGCTCGCCGAGGCCGCGCCGCTGTGCCACGCCGGCTCGCCCAATAACGAGGGTGCGAAATACACCGTCGGTTACGGCGATCTCGATGCGGCGTTCTCCGGCGCACACCTCGTCCATCGCGAGGAGTTCTGGATACACCGGGGCGGCGGGTTCGCCATCGAGAACCGCGCCGTCGTCGCCGAGTACGACGAACTGCGCGACATCGTCACCATCTGGTCGGCGACGCAATCGCCGTTCCTCGTGAAGCAGAACGTCGTCGACATGCTGGGCTGGGAATCCGATCGCGTCCGCGTGATCGCACCCGATGTCGGCGGCGGCTTTGGGCCGAAGACGGTCTATTACGTCGAGGAGGCGCTGATCCCGGTCGTCGCAAAGGAACTGGGCCGTCCCGTCAAATGGGTCGAGGACCGACGCGAAAACTTCCTCGCGACGAATATGGAGCGCGACCAGTACTGGGACATGGAGATCGCAGTAGACGCCGACGGCAAGCTGCGGGGCGTGCGCGGGCGGATGATCCACGATACCGGCGCCTACATGCCGTGGGGAATCATCTCGCCGTACATCTCGGCGACGACGGTGCCGGGCCCCTATGTACTGCCGGCCTACGAGCTGGAGACGCGCGTCGCGCTGACCAACAAGGTCGCGGTGACGCCGGTCCGCGGCGCCGGCCGGCCGCAGGCGGTTTTTGCGATGGAACGCCTGATGGACCGTGCGGCCGACAAG
>JAYQUR010000095.1:0-10785 GCA_038148075.1 Alphaproteobacteria bacterium
GTGTAGGCCCGCGTCTCGGTCGAGCCGAAATAGCCCATCGCCTTTGCAGGGACGCTCCACGCGCCCTGCGTCTGCCCGCCGACGCCCAGCGCGATGACGGATTTCGCGCGCGGCCACAGGTCGCTAGGCCGGTGCCCTTCGGGCGCGATGCGGTCGAGCGTTTCGACCGACGCAACGCCCGCGACGAGCGCGCCCTTGCGCAGGCAGTATTCGAGAATCGCGGCTTTTGCTTCCTGCGGGTCGATTTCAGGGTGCTTGGCCATTCGATGTCTCCGATCTGCATACGAAAGAACTTGGGCGTGTCACCGATTATTGACCGTCTCCATGCTACACGCACGTCTTTCCGTGATCGTTGTTATCCATTTTCTGCAAAATCGTTCCGCCCGCTGCACTAATCTTTCTCCGCCGCGGGCAACCGGAACCGCAGCGTTTCGACGGGACGCTCGCCGAAACGGGCCCGATAATCGCGGGCAAAGTTACCAAGGTGGATAAAACCGCATTCGCGGGCGATCGCGGCGACGCCCTTGGCCTTCGAAGAAAGCCCGAGAAGTTCGGTTCGAGCACGATCGAGCCTGACCGATTTCAGATAGGCCTTCGGCGTCGTTCCCCGCCATGTTTTGAAAGCGTCATAGAGAGATCGCTCGCTTACGCCCGCAAGCGCTGCCATATCGCTGACGCGCAACGGCTTTTCGGCATGCAGTTCGATATACTCCTCGACCCGCTTCACGTACCAGGGGCCGATGTTCCGGGTGCCACGCGCCCGATCGATGTCGGCGGAAAGACTGTTCGGCAGCGTTTCGATAAGAGCGGTCGCGAACAGTTCTGCCATCAGCGTTTCGGAATACAGCCCCCGATTTTCCCGGTTGCTGCGGTCGGCTTCGCGGCAGATGAGCTTCACCATGTCGGAAAGCGTTTCCGAGCGCCACGGCTGCCCGTTTGAGAGAAATCTGATCGGCGTGTCGGACCCCACAGAGAAATGGCGGTTCGCGACATCGGAAAGAAGTCTCGCTTCCAGCTTGATGACGATCTGTCGGCAGTTGCCGCGCGCGATCACGGAAAACGGCTCCGTCGGGTTTATCACTGTGAAGTCATCGGCGCCGAGTTAGCGCTCCGCCATACCGCCACCGATGCGGCAGTCACCCGAGAGAACGTTGTGAATTAGATAGAAGCGACGGGAGAGATCGGCCCGGATCAGGGCGCCGGGCCGGTACTCTATGAAATTGACGGACATTCCGGAGATGCGGGCGTGGTGATGCCGGACCCGGAAACCGTTCATTCCAAGCGGTGCCATCGCGTGCGGCGCGAGAATCTTGGACATCTCGTGCCGCGCGGTCTCGGGATCGTCCGTGTCGAGAAACATCGAGCCAGCTAACGGCAGATCCTCGGCCGCCGGGGCAGACATTTCCCGGTCCGGACTACATTTTCAAAAGCGACTTCGCATTCCCGCTGAGGATCTTGTTCTTGTCCTCGCGGTTCAGCATCAGGCCGTTCATCCAGTCCGTGCCCGGCTTGTTGAGCACGTAGGGCCAGTCGACCGAGAACAGAATGCGGTCGACGCCCATTTCCTGGATGCAGCACAGCAGTGCAGGATCGGAGAAGTTGCCGCTCGTCGTGATCCAGAAATGTTCGCAGAATTTTTCCCTGAACCGGATCGTGGGCACGTCGGGTCGTCCCATCGTCTCGAACGCCATGTTGATGCGCCAGACGAGGAACGGCAGTCCCTCGCCGAGATGACCGAGGATGATCTTGAGATTCGGATACTTGTCGAGAACGCCGCTCAGGATCAGACGGATCGCCGCGGTCGCGGTCTCGACGGTAAAGCCCCAGCCAGCCTGCACGACCGGCGGATAGAGCTCCTTGTACTTGCCGTAGTAGAGGTCGACGACCTGGTGGTTCGGGAAACCGGGGTGGATGTAGATCGGCACATCGAGTTCGGCGGCCTTGGCGAAGAACGGCCAGAACTCTTCCTCGTCGTGGAACTTGCCGGCGGTCTGGCCATGGATCATCGCGCCCTTGAAGCCGTACTCCTTGACGCAGCGCTCGAGTTCCTTCGCCGATCCGGCGGGGTCCTGCGTCGGCAGGGTGGCGAAGGCGGCGAAGCGGTCGGGGTTGCCGTTGACCACGTCGTTGAGTCGGTCGTTGACGCCTTTGGCCAGTTCCGCGGCATCGTCCGGCCCGAACGCCTGGGCGCCCGGGGGGCAATGAGAGAGGACCTGAATGTCCACGCCGGCCTCGTCCATTTCCCGCAGCCGGACTTCGCCCAGATCCGCGAGCTTTTCGCGGATCGGAGGCGTGCCGCCGCCGCGGCGGCCGGTAAATTCGTCGACCGCGTCGTCCATGTAGTGTTCTTCGATGGCGATAACCTGCGTACCGGCGTTGTCCGTCATCCTCTCGCTCCCTTTGAGGTATTGTTTATGCGCGGAGTTTAGCAAGGACGCGCGTCAAAGCCACGTCCCGCTGTACGTTTCGCTTCGTGCGCCGAGCCCCAGTTTGAACCCTGCAAGGCCGGGCGCGCGCGCATCCAGCCCTCCCAGGTCGAGCCACTGAACGCCGTCGTCCCGCAGAGACCGGATAGCTTCCCAGAGAATGAAATGTGCGGCGCTGATCTCGCGGCCGCGGTCTGTCGTCCAGGAGAGGTAGTATGTGGCGCTCGTGCCGTGACGCAGAAAAAGCGAGGATGCGACGGTCTCGCCGTGCTCCATCGCGCGATAGAGCCGGGCGTCGCGCCCGAATGTTTCCGATAGCGTTTTGACAAGCCGGGCGCTCGGCCCCGAATAACGGAGGATACGGCGGTCTTCGAGATAGGTCTCGATAAAGCCGTCCATGTCGGCCGATCGGGAGGCGAAGCGCAGTACCGGCGGATCCCGGAGCGCCTTCCGCAGGGCGCCGCGCCAGTTGCCGCGCATGTTCGCCATCAGCGAATCGAGCTCAGGCGTCATATCGAGCCACGCCGTGGCATACCCCGTCGTCATGGGACGCTTGCGGGATCCCGCAAGGACGGACGCGGTGACGCCTTCCGGCAAATTCGGCATCATGAAAAGCAGGACGCCGTTGCGCGGTTGCAAGGCGCTTGTCACCGCGCGGCAGGCGGCCGGCGCCAAGGTCGGGTCCGCGATCACGGGGCCGCGGGTAAGGCGCACCATCGAAAGTCCCGGGAAGAGCCGCCTGCGCGCGGCCTGCAGCGTCGCAGCCGGTAACCCGTGGATGTCGACAATGCCGCGCAGAACGCGGTTTCCGGATACGCGTTCGATGGCGTCGCCATAGGACCAGGCCTGTTCGAGCGGCGCCGGTACGGCGAACTGGATGTCGTCATAAAGGGCGCGGTGCGGATCCCAGTCAATTTCCGCCGGGGCTTTCAAAACCGTCGTTTCCGGGTCTATACCTGTCGCCATGCCGGTCTTGTCTGAACGTTCGATCGAGATCGACGGAAACGTCATTCCGCGCCGCCGTTTCACGGTCTGGGCGTGGGTCTACTTTGCCGTATTCGTCGCGCTGCCGGTCCTCGCGGCGGGCGCGTTGATCGACTACTTCCTTTATCTCACCTTCATCCGCTGACGGAGACAAAAAATGCATAACGACATCCATCTGACCATGGCGTCGTGGGATTACGACCATATCCGCGACATCGCGACCGGACTCGTCAAGCCCAAGGGTATCGAAATCACGCATCTGCAGATGGAGGTCGAGGAGATCTTCTACCGGTTCGCGAAGTCGTTCGAATGGGACGTCTCGGAACTGTCGTTCGCGAAATACTGCTCGATCCTGTCGCAGGACGATCCGCCGATCACCGGTATTCCGGTGTTCGTCAGTCGGGTGTTTCGCCATTCGGCGTTCTACATCCGCTCGGACGGATCGGTGAAGCAGTCAAGCGATCTGAAGGGCAAGCGGATCGGCATTCCCGAATGGTCCCAGACGGCGACCGTCTACGCGCGCGGTTGGCTGCACCACCAGGGCGGCGCGAAGCTCGACGAGGTTGAATGGGTGCAGGCGGGCGTCAACAAGCCGGGCCGCGTCGAAATGGCCAATCTCAACCTGCCGGCAGGCGTGACCTATACCCAGGTGCCTGACAAGTCGCTCGTCGAGATGCTTCTGTCGGGCGAGATCGATGCCATGGTTTCCGCGCACCCGCCGCACGAGTTCGAGATCGGCAACCCGGCGATCACGCGCCTGTTCCCGAATTACCGCGAGGTCGAGGAGGCGTATTTCGACGAAACGGGCATCTACCCGATCATGCACACGATCGCGATCAAGCGCGACGTGTACGAGGAGTACCCATGGGTTGCGCGAAACCTGATGACCGCGTTCGAGGAAGCGCGTGACCGGAGCGTCGCGCGGCTGCGCGAGGTGACCGCGTCTCAGATCCCGGTTCCGTGGGGCTATGAGAATGCGGAGAGGACCGGCAAGAAGGTCTTCGGCGATCACGGCCTCTGGCCTTACGGGATCGAAGCCAGCCGGACCACGATCGAGGCGTTCCTGCAATACTGCGACGAACAGGGCGTGACGCACCGAAAGCTCTCGCCGGAAGAGTTATACGCGCCGGAGGCGATGACGGAGTTCGTGATCTAGGGCCGGCTGCGACGGACGTGACGGTTTCGCGCGGGCAGGGGATCGGTTAAAAACGGCTTTTCTGGACGACCGGACAATTCAACCGGAGAGATGCAGGTTATGAGAACGAAAATCTGGCTTGCGGCGGCCTTTGTGGCAGCGCTGGCGATTGCGAAGGGAACGGGGGGCGCGATGGCGGCAGATCTCGAAAATACGCTTTATCTGGAAACCAAGGACGGTCGAGTCGTCATCGAGATGCGGCCCGATCTCGCGCCGCGCCACGTCGAGCGGATCAAGGAGCTTGTCCGCGAGAAGTTTTACGACGGGCTGAAGTTCCACCGTGTCATTGCCGGGTTCATGGTCCAGACGGGCGACCCCAATGGCGACGGGACGGGCGGATCGGGGCAGAAGCTGCCGCCCGAATTCTCGTCCGAGAAGCACGTTCGCGGTATCGTCTCGATGGCGCGAGCGGCGAATCCGGCGAGCGCCGATAGCCAGTTCTTCATCATGCTGGGCGACTCCGAGTGGCTGGACAACAAGTACACCGTCTGGGGCAGGGTGACGTCGGGCATGGAACATGTCGACGCGATCAAGAAGGGCGACGACAGCAGGAACGGCTCAGTTTCCGACCCCGACAAGATCGTCACCGTTCGCGTGGCCGCCGACGTCGAAAAATAGTCTCCGGCTCAACCCGTTAATGTCGGCCGTTTGAATTTCTTCCGCGCGCCGTCAATCGCGGCACGGGAATGGCAGCCGTGCAGATGGTCGTTGACCATTCCCATCGCCTGCATGAATGCGTAGGCGGTGGTCGGGCCGACGAACGACCAGCCTCGCTTTTTCAGGGCTTTCGACATTGCCGTCGACTCGGGCGTTTTGGACAGCGTCCGCAACGCCGGGAGATCGATCTGCGCCGGACGGTTCGCCGGATCGGGTTCCCATTGCCAGAACCAGGCGCCGAGAGAACCGAATTCGTCTGCCATTTCCACGGCGCGCTTCGCGTTGTTGATTGTGGATTCGATCTTGCCGCGATGGCGGACGATTCCTTCGTTCTTCAGCAGCTTTTCCACATTACGGCCGTTGAAGCGGGCGACGCGCTCGAAGTCGAAACCTGCGAAGGCCTCGCGGAAATTGTCGCGCTTGCGCAGAATGGTCAGCCAGGACAGGCCGGACTGGAATCCTTCGAGGCAGATCTTCTCGAATAGCCGGTGATCGTCGACGACGGGCAGGCCCCATTCGTCGTCGTGGTAGGCGAGGTAGTCGTCATGTTCGCCAGGCCAGAAACACCGCTTCCGCCCGTCCGCCCCGAGGATCAGCCCGTCGTTGCCGGCTTGTGCCACCGTTTGCTCCTTTCCATCGAACAGCGGCTACAGATATACCGCCGGGCCGCGAATTATGCGATTCAGTGAAAGCAGCTCGAACCGGAATCACCGATCATGGAACGTACCGACATAAATGCGCGCGTCTGGCGGCTCGCCGGCCCGATCATCGTCTCCAACCTGTCGGTGCCGATGCTCGGCCTGGTCGATACCGCCGTGATGGGGCATCTGCCCGAAGCCCGCTATCTCGGAGGCGTCGCGGTCGGCGCGATGGTCTTTACCTTCATCTTCTGGGGCTTCGGTTTCCTGCGGATGGGGACGGGCGGCCTCACCGCGCAGGCGTTCGGCGCGAACGATGGCGACGAGGTCCGGGCCTGTCTCGCTCGGGCGGCAGTCATCGCTCTACCTGCCGCCCTCGTACTGATCGTCCTGCAGGCACCGATCGCGTGGGTGGCCTTTTCGATAGTCGAGGCATCGCCGGCCGTCGAGACGTTGGCGGAGGAATACTTCTTTATCCGCATCTGGGGCGCGCCGGCGACCCTGATGAACTTTGCGCTTCTCGGGTGGTTCATTGGCGTTCAGAACACGCGGGCGGCCCTGTATCACCAGCTCTGTCTGAACGGCGTGAATATCGTTCTCGATCTGCTTTTCGTCCTCGGTTTCGGTTGGGGTGTCGAGGGAGTCGCGGCGGCGACGGCAATTGCCGATCTGGTCGCCGTAATGTTTGGGCTGGCGCTGGCGCGGCCGTTGCTCGCCAGGGTGGGGGGCCGTTTCGACCGGCGGCGCATTCTCGACGGCACGCGCCTCCGCCGGACGATGGCGCTCAATCTGGACATCTTCATCCGCACGATCTGCCTTGTCTTCGCCTTTGCCTATTTCACGGCGCGGGGGGCGGCGTTCGGCGACGTCGTTCTTGCTGCGAATGCAGTGCTCCTGAACTTCCAGACATTCATGGCCCACGCGCTCGACGGATTCGCGCATGCCGCCGAAGCGCTCGGCGGGCGCGCAATCGGTGCGAGGGACAGGGGAGAATTCCGCCTCGCCGTCCGGGGTTCCTTCAAATGGGCGCTTTCGGTCGCCGTCTTTTTCGCGCTGCTCTACCTTGCCGCCGGCGGTGCGATCGTCGATGCGCTGACAAGTATCGACGGCGTCCGCGAAACGGCGCGGGACTATCTCGTCTGGTCGATCTTCATGCCGCTGGTGGCCGTCTTCCCGTTCGTTCTGGACGGTATCTTTCTCGGCGCGACGGCCGGCAGGATGATGCGCAATGCCATGATCGTGTCGGTGGCCGTCTATCTGGTCGCCTGTTTCGGGCTCGTTCCGTTGTTCGGCAATCACGGGCTGTGGGCGGCTTTGACGATTTTCATGGGAATGAGGGGGGTGACGTTGGGTATGCGCTACCGCCGGCTGGAGGCGTCGGTTGGCACCTGATCGCGAACGGCAAACCGGATTCTGGACAACCGCGCATCGGCGCTATAGGAAGTTCCGAGGGCCAATAACCGGTAAAGAAAAATGCGTCGCTGGGGAATTCAGATGGTGGCCGCGCTCTGCGCAACGGTCGTATTCGCGACTGCTGTCCGCGCGTAGGATTCGCGAACGACTTCGGCACACACGGGGGACTACCTGAGCCTGGTCATGTACGGCGCGCTCGTGCAGGTCGACGGTACTTCGGCAAACACCGGAACCGTGATCGTGAACAACGATAAAGACGGGACGGGCGGGCTCGGTATGGCGGTCGGCTACAACTGGGCGAAGAAGGGCGTGCCGATCAGGTCGGAGCTTGAATACAGCTATCGCTTCCGGTTCGACTACGACATCCGGATCGCGAATCAGGCAGGATACGAAAACAACCTCTCGAGCCACGTTTTCTTTGCGAATGCCTATTACGACTTCCCGGTGACCGACCGGTGGACCGCCTATCTCGGCGGCGGGCTCGGTCTCGCGCTGAACCAGTCGGATTTCGAGCGGACGGCTCTGGCGGGCGGCACGAAGACGAAGCGCGACGACACGAACACGAATTTCGCGTGGAATCTCGCCTTCGGTCTCGTCTGGCAGGTCGGGAATGACTGGGATCTCGAATTCCGCTACCGCTACGCCGATCTGGGCGAGGTGGAATCCGGCCCGCATTCCGACGGTACGACGGTTACCGCCGACAGCTATAACTCCCACGATTTTTTGTTCGGGATCGTGTACCGTTTCTGATCATTTCGGAAAGGGAGTGCACATGACCGACAATCCACACGGCGCCGAAGATACGGCGGTCTACGAAAAGCAGGGATTCGGGAACAGGCTGGGCTTCGGCGAGAAGCCGGCGCTGCTGATCATCGATTTCATCAACGGTTTCAACGACCCGGACCAGTTCGGCGGCGGCAACATCCAGGACGCCATCGACCATACGGCCGAGTTGCTGGCGGTGGCGCGCCACATGGACCTGCCGATCGTCTATACGAGCCACGTCTATGCCGAGGACGGAAGCGAAGACGGCGTGTTCAATCTGAAATCGCCCGGGCTCGCGAAACTGAAGCGCGGAACGCGCGAAGTGGAGGTCGTCGAAGAGTTGACGCCCCGTCCCGGCGAACGGGTGATCGAAAAACATTATCCGTCGGGTTTCAGTAATACCGACCTCGCGGGGTGGCTGGCCAAGCGGGGCGTCGATACGGCAATCGTGACGGGCTGCACGACGTCGGGCTGCGTCCGCGCCACCGTCGTCGACGCGATGTCGAACGGCTTCCGGCCGATCGTGCCCCGGGAATGCTCCGGCGACCGGGCGCAGGGGCCGCACGAGGCGAACCTGTTCGACATCGATCAGAAATACGGTGACGTCATGTCGCTTCAGGAAGTTCTTGATGAACTCGACCGTCTCGCGCCTAATCAGGCGAAGGTATCGCAGGAACGGGAAAGAGCTTAGCCATGACGGATTCACTCGGTTTTCGCGCGAATTGGGGGGTTATCATCCCCTCGACGAATACGTCGGTACAGCCCGAGTTCGACGATATGCGCCCGCGCGGCGTGACCAATCACACCGTCCGCATCTGGATTCCCGACGAGCCGGTGAACTCCGACGAAGAGTTCAACGCGCTGATGGAGAACATCCGCCGCGAATTCGACAACGCGATCCTGCGCGTGCTGACCTGCAATCCGGACTATATAGTGATGGGCATGTCGGCGGAGACGTTCTGGGACGGTCTCTCGGAATCGATCCGCCTCCGGAACCGCGTCAAGGAACTCGCGGGCATGGGGGTCGCAATGGGCTCCGATGCCTGCCAGGCGGCGTTGCGGTGCTACGGCGATATCAAGAAGATTTGCGTGGTAACGCCCTACTGGCCTGTCGGCGACAAGAACGTTGTGAAGTTCTTCACCGATTGCGGCTTCGAGGTACTTGCGATCAAGGGGCTCAAATGCGACAGCCCCGCGAACATAGCGCAGGTCTCCGAAGGTCAGTTGCGCGACGCGCTGGTCGAGCTCAACGAGCATAACCCGGAAGCGATCGTCCAGGTGGGCACCAATCTCGCCATGGCGCGTCTCGCCGCAGAAGCGGAGAAATGGCTCAAGAAGCCGGTTCTGGCGATCAATACCGCTACCTACTGGTACGCAATGCGGGCCAACGGTTTCGATGACATCATCGAGGGCTTCGGATCGCTTATGACGGATTTCAGGGAGTTGCCGAAATCCTATCTCGAGTCGGAAGCAGGCAAGAACGCGGTCGCCGCCTGATCGGCTATCGGTACGGATAACGATAAAAGGCAGGCTTCGGCCTGCCTTTTCTTTATTCGGCTCGAGGTCCGGCTATTGCCCCGCGGCAGGTTTCCACTCGCGCGCGCGCTTCTCCGCCTGGCGGATTTGCAGCGGGCTCATGAAATTGGCGAGACGTTTGAGCGCCGTCCGGCCTTTCAAGATTCCGTTCGAGGCGGCGATGCTGAACCATTTGTAGGCTTCGACCGGATCCTTACGGACACCCTGCCCATAGAAGTGCATCAAGCCGATATTGTATTGGGCCGATCCGTTGTTCTGGTTCGCCAGGTTGAGCCAGCGACGCATGGCGACGCCGTAATATCCGACCTGGTAGGCCGACGAAGCGACTTTGAAGTTCGATTTGTAGATCGACGCGACCTGGCATTCTGGGCCTGGGCAGCGGTACCGCACATCAGGGCCAGGGCGGTCAGGGCGGCGATCGGATATTTCATGGCTCGGGCTCTTGCAACGGGGCCGAAGTTACGTCCCATTACATAAAGCAATAACCGTGCCAAAGAGTATTTATTAAAATAATCAGCGCCTTAGGCCGAATTCCGTGGGCCGGCTGGGGCAATCTGTCAAATATTCCGACGCGGGTCCGGTCAGCGCGACAGTCGGGCGGCGAGGGCGCGGGCGCGCCGGGAAGCCTCGATGTACTGGTGCCGCGGCATGCGATCGCTGACCGTCCGGACTGCGATACGGCCCTGTTCGATGCCGTTGTCGCTGGCCAGCAGAAACCATTTCAGGGCTTCGATGAGGTCTTTGCGCATACCCTGGCCGTAATAGATCATCCGGCCGACATTGTACTGGGCGGGGCCGTGCCCGCGTTCGGCCAGATCCAGCCAGTGGTGGGCGGCCGAGCCGTACAGGCCGGCGGAATAGGACCTTGCGGCCGACGAGAAATTCTCGGCGGCGTTTGCAGGCTGGAAGACGAAGGGTAACAGCGCCGTCAGGGCGATGAGGAACGAGCGGGCCATCCTGGCAACTCCGGGTTTCGAACGCCCGGGAACATATCGCTGTATTATCAAGTAATTTCTTAGAAATCGGGTTAATGAAATATTTAAAAATCTAAAATGCGATAGAAATTTCGATAAAAGTTTATGAAAAATCCTGTTTTTTTATATTCAAAAAATAGGATAATTAAAAAAACGTAAATATATAATTAAAAGTGTATAAATACATTGTGTGTACT